>JAGRAB010000357.1 GCA_020435085.1 Bdellovibrionales bacterium
AACATTCATATTTCTTCTGTTTGTAACGGAATGCCCTCATGTGCTGAATGTCGAGTCAAATTGGTGGAGGGGGAAAACAATGTACTTCCGCCTTCGGCAAAAGAATTGAATTTGATTGGAACTGGTCACTTCATCGATCAACGACGTCTGAGTTGTCAGTTAATTTGTTTTGGGAATATTACGGTGGATTTGACAGAGCAGGTAGAAAAAGCCGCTGAAGGCAAAGTCAGTAAAAAGTTTTTGCAAAGGGCTCAAAAAGAAAGTGCGGACGATGTGCATGCCGAAACAGGGATTTTTATTGAGCAAGATAACGATTTTAAAGAAGTGGCTCATCAAAATTTTTCTGATAAAGACTCTGCCAGCGAAAAAATCATTGGAGAACAGGACAAAAACTTTTACGGTGACAATAAGGCCGCTTCTGCTGAAGGGAAGACTTCTGAGTCGTCTCGGAGTGATCGCCCCAAAAATCGCAATCGAAACAACCGAAATCGTAACCGCAATCGCAATAAAAACCGCAATAAGAACCGACCAAAATAATAAAAGGTTCTAGGTCCTACTTCAGTATGCACTGCATATATATGTAGGAGACTCAGAACCTTTTTTAAATGCTGGGTTTTTGAAATAACACTATAATATTTCATTAGGTTATGTATTGAGTGTTGGGACTTCTTCAATATAGACCTCATGGATTTCTTTCGCATGAGTTATAAAAACTCCTCATTTCTTCTTTTTTTGGCAAGTGGTTTGCAGAACGATGGAAGTGTAATTCATTAATTAGCTCTTTTGGAGGTCGTCGTGCGTATTTTGAGTCGGTTTTTGGCAGTATTGGTGACAATTTTCTGCCCATTTTCAGCAATTGCTTTTAGCACTTCTGATCTGAGCGTATTTGCAGGAAAGTACGAGGTTTTGGAAGGCTGCAATGTTGGATTACACAGCTCTTATCCAGGAAATATCGTTGAAGTAAATTTGATTCCTGGTGAGGAGAAAGAAATGTTTGGTCAGGATATCTCATCTCCAACATTCATGACTTTCCAGGTTATTGATGGCCCTTTCCTTGATGAACGTTCCACAAGTTCGCAGGGATTTAAATTAGAAGAAGATAGCACAAGACGAGAATCTGTTATGAGCTCTTTTGAGGTTGATGCAGAAGGTATTGTTCGGTTGAACGTTGAAGTTCAAAACTGGTACGGGGTACTTGGATCTTATCGTCAAAATAAGCTGACTTTAGATGGATCTCTACTAACCTGGGAAGTAAAGCAAACTGGCAACAATATCAATCGGGCATCAGTCTGTAAGTTCGTTCGCCAAAACTTGATGATGTAGAGTCGGCTGTACGTCACGGTGACTTGATAAGCCAAACGTTAGATAAAAGAATCTCGCCTAATTCTGGCCAAATCAAGCATGAGAATGGCCATTTATTCATAAAAATTTAAAAGACTTTTTCGGCTTTTCTTCCTCAAAAGAGTAGGCTTAAGATAAAGAAAATATTTTTTACTCTATGGTTTTTATCACCCTACTTTTAAAGGCTTGGGAAGGGTTTTGATTGATTGAGCGGCCTCATAGATATCTACGGCTTTTTGAGCATTGAGCCAAAAATTAGGAGTCATTTTTAAGGCAGCACCCAATTTGAGTGCCATTTCAGCTGTGACGGAGGCATGCCCATTAACAATGCGATTAATCACCTTTATGTCACACGCCAAACGACGAGCCGCAACCACAGGTTTTTGTGGCATTGGGGTTGGTGAAGACAAAGCCTTGGCCGTTGAGGCCGCCGTCATAATCCAGAGTCATGCCTAAAAGATAAAGAAGGCTTTGTGAAT
>JAGRAB010000031.1 GCA_020435085.1 Bdellovibrionales bacterium
CAATTAAATTCCTCTTCTGTTTCACCCTTCCAGGCAAAAACAGGGATCCCTGCTGCTGCAACAGCAACTGCCGCATGGTCTTGAGTTGAAAAAATATTGCAAGATGACCAACGAATCTTTGCTCCTAAATGAGTGAGAGTTTCAATAAGTACCGCTGTTTGGATCGTCATATGAAGACAACCTGCTATACGCACATCTTTAAGAGGCTGGGAAGATCCATATTCTTCTCTTAACGCCATTAAACCCGGCATTTCAGTTTCAGCAATTCGAATCTCTTCACGTCCCCATCGAGCTAATTCTTCAAACTTCTTAGGGTTGTTCATGGCCTCCTGACAAACTCGATAGTCAGGGGTTTTTTGAGCCGTTACGGGTGCTGTTGCCTGAGTGTACATGTTTACCACCTCTTTCAATTTAATTCTCCTTTAACGGGTTTTTCTTATAGAAATCAATCGATCTGGGTGAGTATTTCATAGCCAGAATCAGTAATCAATACTGTATGTTCAAACTGCGCAGATAAAGAACCATCTCCTGTCTCATAGACCTTAATACTTGACCCAGGAATTGAGAGTTCTTTGATAGCAACTTCTGTTTGGTTCACCATTGGTTCTACAGTTATGCATGTAAAGGGCTTTAAAAGCTCACCCTTACCTTTTTTGCCATAACTGGGCACAAAGGGATCCCCATGAAAGATTCTCCCAATCCCGTGACCACCAATCTCTTTAACAGGATAATAACCTTTTCTTGTGACATGTTTATTTATTGCAAAGCCAATGTCTCCAACGGTTCCATTGGGGGTAATAGCTTCAATACCTTTATGCATAGCTTCAAATGCACAATCGGTCAGTTTTTTTGCCATATCACTGGCATTGCCGACAAAAAACATCGCTGATGTGTCTCCATGAAAATCCTCTTTGATGCATGTGACGTCGATATTGATAACGTCTCCATTTTTTAAAATCGTCTCGTCAGGAACTCCATGACAAATACAGCTGTTAACAGAGGTACAAATAGATTTAGGAAAGCCATGGTACCCCAATGGAGCAGGTGTTGCTCCTTTTGAAAGTGTCCAATCATAAGCAATCTTATCAAGTTCATTAGTTGTGATTCCTGGTTTTACAAAAGAACCCACATATTGAAGACAAGCGGCAGCCAACTGTCCCACGGCTTCCATTTTTCGAATTTCCTCAGCTTTTAATGGGGTCACTTTTTATATCCTTTAACTTCTTAGGTTCCTATAACAACCTCGCCGGACCTAGGCAACTTCTTCAGGCATAAAAAAAGCCCACTTTATAATTAAGTGGGCTCTTTCACTCTAAAATCAAAAAGCAATTACTTAAGGTGCTTGCTGACGATTTTAGTCATTTCAAACATAGAAACTTGGTTTTTACCAAATACTGGCTTTAATTTGCTGTCAGCATTGATGTTTCTTCTGTTTTTAGAGTCTTGAAGATTGTTCTTCTTAATATAAGCCCAAAGTTTTTTAACAACTTGAGTTCTTGGAACTGGAGTGCTTCCAATAACTGCAGCAAGAGCTGCACTAGGAGTTAAAGGCTTCATGAAAGCTGCGTTTGGCTTTCTTTTAGATTTCTTAGCTGCTTTTTTCGTTGCCTTTTTAGTGGCTTTTTTTGCTGCTTTTTTTGTGGCTTTCTTTGTTGCCTTTTTAGTGGCTTTTTTCGTCACCTTTTTTGTTGCTTTCTTTGTTGCTTTTTTTGTGGCTTTCTTTTTTTTCTTTTTTGCCATTTTTGTCCTCCAAAAAAGTGTTTAAAAACTCTTCTCTAAGATGAGTTACATGACCATGATACTTACGCCCTTAATTTTGTCCAAAGAAAAATTACAAAAAAATGAAAAATATTTCCACCCCCCTATGGAATTTTTGCTTTTCCCCCTCGAAAATGCACATTTTAACAGGAGAAATAGCCCCCATCCCCTTTGATGAACCCAGTTGAGACTCTCCTCCTCTTTTAAAAGAAAATTCCCCTCGGCAAAATCAATAAAACCCTTGTCCAGCTTATGTTTTATAATTTAGCACCCAAGGCTTTCTTAAGTCTGGAAAGCGACCAGGGACAGTGGTCTTTATTAAGAATTTTCCTTTGAATTCCCGATAAGAAGACTATGAAAGAGAAACTCACTTTTCGAGAGATTTTCATTGAGCACATTGGTCAAAAATCCCTATTTCCTGAGGGAAAAAGTAGTCATTTTGACCCCACAATTTATGAAAACACCCTCGGAGGAGCTCCCTCATTTCACTTTTATCCGTCGAAAAATGCCCGAATTTATCATCTCCAAAGACCCCTTCGCCCTCGAAAAAAAGTGCAAACACCTCCGCCACCAAAGGTATTTCACTCTCTCAGGCGTTCATTATTAACAGAAAACCAACTCAAAGATTTTGACGTCTTTCAACGCCTGTCTTTAGAAACTCTCAGTGATGTTATTTCTGAAGCTGAATTTAAGTCTAAATATAGAAAGACAATCAAACGCATTCATCCCGACCAAGGCGGAAACGCCTCAGATTTTATTCTCTTTCTTAGAGTCTATAAATCACTCTGTTCCACTTTAACTTAAAGTCAGTTGAATTCACCTACTTCTGCATGCACCGCTTACTAAAGTAGGACCTGGAACCATATTTTACTTCGAGAGTTTTCGATATTGAATGCGTTTGGGTTGAAGTTCATCGACCCCTTTTCGCTTCTTATAATCCTCTTCATATTCCGAATAGTTGCCTGGGAAGAACTCTACATGGGAGTCACCTTCAAAGGCCAGAATATGAGTACATATACGGTCTAAGAACCAACGATCATGGGAGATCACAGCCGCACACCCACCAAACTCTAGGAGTGCTTCTTCGAGAGCTCGCATAGTATTCACATCTAAATCATTGGTCGGCTCATCGAGAAGTAAAAAGTTCGCACCCTCTTTAAGAAGCTTTGCTAAGTAAACGCGGTTTTTTTCTCCGCCTGAAAGCGTATCGATTTTCTTTTGTTGAGAAGCCCCTTGAAAGTTAAACCACGAGACATAAGCACGAGAGGCCACTTCGCGGTTTCCAAGTGTTAACACATCTTCTTTTCCCGCCAACTCCTCAAAAACTGTTTTATTGGGATCCAACTGATCACGGCTTTGATCCACATAAGCCATCTTCACAGTTTCCCCAATTTTAAACGTTCCTTTGTCGGGCTTTTCTTGACCCGCAATCATTCGGAACAAGGTTGTTTTACCCGCTCCATTAGGACCAATAATTCCAATAATCGCTCCTCGAGGAAAACTAAAACTTAAATTTTCATAAAGGAGCTTGTCATCATAGGCTTTGGAAATACCTTCTGCTTCAACGACAATATTTCCTAACCGTGGTCCTGGTGGAATATAAATTTGCATCTCTTGAAGCTTTTCACTTCCAGGATCCTTTAATAAGTTTTCATAATTTGAAATCCGCGCTTTTGATTTTGCCTGTCGTCCACGAGGAGACATTCGCACCCACTCTAATTCTCTTTCTAAAGTTCGCATGCGTTTTTGATCAGATTTGGCCTCTTGAGCGAGACGTTGATCTTTCTGCTCGAGCCAAGAAGAGTAATTTCCCTTCCATGGAATGCCTTCACCGCGATCCAGCTCTAAAATCCAACCCGCTACATTATCTAAAAAATAACGATCGTGGGTGACGGCAATGACTGTTCCAGGAAATTTTGCTAAGTAGTGTTCTAACCATGCCACTGACTCTGCATCTAAATGGTTCGTTGGTTCATCTAATAAAAGAATATCTGGATTTGAAAGAAGCAG
>JAGRAB010000358.1 GCA_020435085.1 Bdellovibrionales bacterium
TTTGATTTCAGAATCAATAACACGTTCATCAATGAGGTGTTCAACAATGGCCTTGTCACTTTTAATAATTTCTTTTGGGTCTTTCATTTTTAAAAGGGCATCATCTAAAAGTCCACCTGACACAACCTTTTTCTTGAAAGCATCAATATCGCTTAAAGTCACAATGGAGTCGTCAACAATAGCAACAATTTTTTCAATGACCTTTGCTTGACTGAATGAAGAATAAGCGATGAAAAGAAAAATAAATACATAAAGAAGTTGAAAGTTTCTTAAGGGCCTCATTAATTCTCTCCACGGGTTTCGATTTTGATGTTTTCAATAAAGGCTTCATCTTTTAAAACCTTTGCTTTACGAATCTGAGCCTCTAGCCATTTTGAATAAACGGCTTGTTCACGATTTTGCATGAGCATGGCCTTAATCTGATCTTTTACTTCATCCAGTGTCGGAGTGGAAGCACGACGTTTATCAATTACCTCAATAATATGATAACCATAAGGACTTTTTAACACGCCGCTCATATAACCATTCTTTTTATCAAAGAGTTGGTCAAATATATCTAAAATACCGCGGTCGACCCAGCCTAAATCACCCTGGTTCATTGCTTCAGGGGTGATGGAAAATTTTCCTGCTAGGTCTTTCATTTTTTTATCTTTTTGTAGTTCAGCAAGAACTGTTTTGGCATCATTCTCAGTTTTTAAAACAATCTGTCGTAGGTGAATTTGTTCTGGCTTTTTGAAGACGTCTTTGTTTGAATCATAATAAGTTTTCATTTCTTCTTCAGAAGGAGCTTCTGCTGAGGCAATAAGGGTATCCATGACTTTTTTCTGCAAGAGAGAAAACTTCACCTTCTCTGACCACTCGTCAAAAGTTTGATTGTCCTCAATAAGTTTTTGTCGGAAAGAAAGGTCATCGGGGTACTGAGAGCGTACATTATTAATAGTTGCTTCAATTTCTTCTTTTTTAAGGAGAATTTTATTTTCTTTTGCCCACTCTTCGGTAAGAGTGCGAATGATAAAGTCTCGAATGACATCATGTTTTGCTTTTTCAAGGATACGATCCTCTTTAACGGCCAAAGCATCGTAGTCTTTCAGATGGTCAGCGAGTTGCTGGGCAAAGTCAGAGGAAGACATTTCCGTATCATTGACTTTGATGATGGTCCGATTTGAAAAATTTTGTGGGCTTGGTGTGCAGCTGGGTGAACAGGCTGAAAAGGATGCTAAGAAAATGAAAAGCCCTGCCATTCGTATTGCAGGGCCTGCTTTTTGAGGCATAGAGAAACCTCGCTATTTAACAGACTTCAGTGCCTGAGTATTGCGTTTTACACTGTACTTCTTTGATAGCCCATTAAAATATTTGTCAAAAATATGTTTTCGCTTCATATCAAAAACGGCAGCTCGAATTTGTCGCTTATTTGCCTGTTGATAACTTCGTTTTCCAGTCAACTTAATGATGTGATAGCCATACTGAGTTTCAATAAGACCTTTGATAGAACCAATATTCATTTTTAAAGCAGCTTCATAAATAGGAGGCACAATAGTCACACGAGATTGGTACTGAATATCGCCACCGGTATTTTTGCTAAGAGAGTCGTCAGAGTAAAGCTTAACGAGGTCTTCAAAGGGGCGTTTACTTTTTTTGACTTCTTCATAGAGTTCAAGAGCTCGTTTTTTTGCTTCCGCCTTTTCTTTTTCTGAAGCATCAGGCTTAAACTCAACTAAAATATGACTCAGCCGAACTTCTGGATTTTTTGTGTAATACGCGCGCATTTCCTTTTCGTTCACCTGGATTTTAGCGACTTCGTTACCAATCTGTTTTTCAAGAAGGGCTTTGTAGAGTTCTTGGTTAAATCGTTCTTGAACGATAGGATCTTTTTCAAGATTTTTCTTTTTTGCCTCTTGAAGACCCATTTCATATCGAATGAGGTCTTCAAGGAAAACCTCAGGCTCAGGAGCATTAATCGTGTTTTTCTTTACTTCATTATATTTGTTATTGAATTCTTTTAAGGTAATTTTTTTACTTCCAACAGTGGCAACAATCACTTGAGCCTGGGCAAATGAGGCATATGCGAAGACAAAAAGTAGACAAAACTTTAATTTTCTCATGATAACAACCCTTTGATGCGGTTTGACTTTTAGGTTAGCACCCTGGTTTTTGGGTATCAATGAGTTTGGAGGCTTGATGGCAAGCATCAGAGATTCCACTCTTTAGCTCAAGTGCTAGGGCTAAGTCTTTTGGGTTTTTGTCCCGGTCTAAGGTCTGGATAGGTGGACCAAAACAGACATTCACTTTTGACCAAGGCTTTGGAAGAACGGCTTTATTCCAGGACTTCTCAAAAACAAAACCATTATCAACCCAAACGCCGACAGGAAAAATAAGAGCACCGCTCAGTCGTGAAAGCTCGAAAACCCCAGGTTTTACTTGGTAGATGGGGCCCCTGGGGCCATCAACAGCCATACTTGCGGGATGCCCAGCTTTCATGAGTCGAATCAATCCTTTTAAAGCCTGAACGGCACCTTTTGAGGAAGAACCTTTAGATGTGGCACCACCCAAGCGGCGAATAACGTAATCAATAATTTGGCCGTCTTTGCTTAAAGAAGTCATCGTTGCGAGCTTATATCTTCGAACGAGATAAGTGATAGCAAGCTCATGCCCATGCCAATGGGCAAAAATAATGGGAACTCCTTGTGCGATGGCCGCTTGAAGCTCTTCGTTTTCTAAAAGTTGTTTTCTCCATGTGCTCGAAAGCAAACGGTAGAGCCAATATACAAGTCTTTGAAGTATGAAGGCCCGAATCATAGAAGAAGCTAATTCAATGCCGCTTTAAATTCTTCAGTGAGCTTTGGAACAACGTCAAAGAGATCACCCACAACACCATATGTTGCTTTTGAAAATATAGGAGCATCTTTATCAGTATTAATAGCAACAATCACTTTACTGCCACTCATCCCAGCAAGGTGTTGGATGGCACCAGAGATTCCGCAGGCAATGTATAAGCTTGGAGCAACGGTTTTTCCAGTTTGTCCAACTTGCATGCTATGAGGTACCCACCCAGCATCAGCAACAGCGCGAGAGGCTCCAACGGTGGCACCTAAAGTATCAGCTAATTGATTAAGAAGATCAAAGTTTTGGGCCTCCTTCATCCCCCGTCCGCCAGAGACAATAATATTTGCTTCAGTGAGATCAACTTTATCAGAATTTCCAACGGAAACTTCTTTAACAGTCATTCGGCTATCAAAGTCAGGAGTCGATAATATTTTCATTTCTACAGAAGCCCCTGCGACAGGAGTATTGACCGGAAGTTGGTTGGGCCGCATAAGAACCATTTTCACAGGAGAATTATTAAATTGAACTTGAGCTTTACACTTACCAGCATAAAGTGGTTTTTTGATAATAAGATCATCCCCAGAAAAAGAAAGATCTGTGCAGTCACTGGCAATTCCGGTTTCAAGTTGGGCAGCAACTCTTGGGAATAAATCTTTTGCCATCATTGAGGCTGTAGCAAGAAAGATATTACAGCCGCTGTCTTTAATGGTTTGAGAGGCGATTTGTGCAAAAGCAAGAGGATGGTAGCTTTTCAACTTTTCATCATCGCAAACAAAGCAGGTGCTAGCCCCATACTCACCTGTCTGAGAAGCGATATCTTTGGCACCAGGTCCAATTACAAGTGCAGTTATTTTTTTACCAGCAGTTTTTGCAGCAGAAAGCAGCTCGGTGCTGCCCTTCTTTAACTTACCATTTGAAAACTCGCAAAATACAAAAACTTGAGACATTGTTCTATCCCCTCTCTCTTATTAAAGAACTTTTGCTTCATCTTTTAGTAGCCGAACCAACTCTTTTGCTTGGGCAGCAGGATCACCATCAATAAACTTTACCGGCGGTTTTTCTGGAGGAAGTTCAAAATTGGTGAAGGAAACTTTTGCATCAGAAGAAGAAAGCCCAAGGTCAGAAAGGTTAAGCTCACTAAGAGGTTTCTTTTTTGCCTTCATAATGCCCGGCAAAGAGGCATATCGAGGAGTATTCAACCCTTTGTTTGCGGCGACAACAGCCGGTCCAGTCAACTCAAAGATTTCTTTGGTGCCACCTTCGACCTCTCTGGTGACAACATATTTTCCACTCGAGGCCTCAAACCCAGAAACAACAGTGACATGTGGAATTTCTAAGAACTCCGCGAGATATTGGCTCACGCTTCCGGCATTGTCATCAATAGCGAGTTTTCCAGAAAAGACAAAATCACAGGCAGGTTCTTTTTTAATCGCAGCAGCTAAGGCCTTTGCCGTAGTGAATGAATCTAAAGAGTTTTCGCAATCAATAACAATACCATCATCAGCACCCATGGCCATGGCTGTTCGAAGAGCGTCGGCAACTCTCTTTTTTGGCCCAACACTAATAACAGTCACTGTTGCATCGCCAGCCGTTTGTTTGAGCTTCAAAGCTTCTTCAACAGCAAACTCATCATAAGGATTCATAATCCATTTAACTCCGCCCTCATCGATGCCGGAGCCATCTGGCATCAACTTGATTTTTGTTTCCGTGTCGGGCACTTGCTTAATGCAGACAAAAATGCGCATTGATTACTCCATTTTTTTAAAGGTCTGGGGAAACGTCTTAATTCAGTGCCACAATATATAGACAAACCTTAAAAATAAGGCAATTATTAAAGCACGATAACTCGTTGGATAAAGGATCAGTTTCATATGGGCGTATTTTTACGATTCACGCAATCCACTATTGGAAGCAAATCCCTGATTGGAGTCACGGGACTCGGGCTTTCGTTCTTTGTACTTATGCACATGGCGGGCAATCTTCTTATTTTAGTGAGTCCCCAGGCCTACAATATGTATGGGCATGCCATTGTCACGAACCCACTGATTTATGTTGCAGAAGCAGGACTGCTGGGGCTTTTTATTATTCATGTTATGAAAGCGGTTTTAGTGACAATAAAAAATAACAA
>JAGRAB010000359.1 GCA_020435085.1 Bdellovibrionales bacterium
CTCACAACAGTTTCTTCTTCAGAACTATCATCACTCACTAATTCTTCTTGAGATGACTCCTGCTCTTGAGAAACTTCCTGCTCGCTTTCAGAAGAACCTTGCTCATCCATTTGTTGTTCTTGCTGTTCATTCGCGCCCATTTGTTCTTCAGAATTGGATTCTTCATTTTCATCCATATTTGATGAAGATGTATCATCACTTCCTTCTTGTTCTACAGCAAGGTCATTAACTACTTCTATATAATCTTGCATATTACTATTATTAATTTCGTTGCCATCAATTTGGTTAGTATCCACAATATCGCTGCTACTTATTTTAGTCAGCGTGCCGTCTTTCACTTCTTGAAAAGCAACTTTTGAACAATTATTAAATCCAAACATCAACGATGTTCCCATTCCAAGAACAACGATAAGTTTTAAATAGCCTGATGAGTTCATATTATTCCCCCAAATTTAAATTACCGCTGCAATGCGATTGTCTTGTAGAAAATGCAAGGGTAGGGCCAATGGATCATGGCCTGAAAAGCCACTTATTGAGACCTGAGCCGTAGAGCCCTTAAACACTGCATACTAGATATTCACCTCATCGTACTGAAATGAAACGTATTTTAGACGTTTTCCTGATGGTGATTATTGGCATGTGTATTGATTATTATGCTATTTATGTGGCATGAACCACATATTTCGAGACGAAAAGTCTCAATATGATACAAACATGAGACACAAAGGGAGTTAACATGTCTACACCAGTACGAACCGTAATGACATCTATGCCTCACACAATTGGACACGATATGACAATAGAAACAGCAAAAGAAATGATGCGAGAGTATTCTTGCCATCACCTTCCCGTTCTCGATGGTGGAAAGCTTGTAGGAGTTATTAGTGATCGCGACTTGAGACTTCTTGATAGCATCAAAGGATCACAAAATACACCTATTGAAGATATCATGACTGACGAACCTGTTCTCGTGAGTGGAAATACTGATGTCTTTCAAGTTGCTATGCTTATGCATGAAAAAAAAATTGGCAGCGTTATTGTACAAGGTGAAGCTGACTTGCCTTGGGGCATTTTTACAGCAACTGATGCCTTAAAAATAATTACAAAAAATAAGAGTTAATAGGAGCTATTGAAAATTCATTGATGGGTTACAAATCTTCTATTAAAAAAGTTTTATTTTTACTTTTGTGACCCTTCAATAGAATAATTTTTGATTTTGGAATACCCAAATGCCGACTCAACATTTCAATAATTCTTTGGTTTGCTTTACCGTCCTCTGGTGGTGCATTCACTTTAATTAAAAAATGATTTTCTGAAATCTGTTCTATTAACTCTTTTCGAGAGTTCGGTTTTGCATTTACTAAAATTTTCACACTCACCTTGCATTTCTACAGTTTGACATCAGTATGGTCCTATGAGAGTTTTTTTACCAACTTTTATGACTCATTATATAAGGAGTGATTTAAATGTTTAACAAAAACTTCTTTTCTCTTATTGCTCTACTTGTGACTTCCAGCTTCCTTTTAGGATGCGGCGTGCAATCTATTCCAAAAGGTAAAAACGAAATCGAGGCACAATTAGCTGAAGTCACCAATCAGTATAAAAGACGCTCTGACTTAATTCCAAACCTTGTAGAAGTTGTTAAGGGTTATGCATCTCATGAAAAAGAAACTTTGCAAGCCGTTGTCGAAGCACGAGCAAAGGCAACAAGTACGACGATTGACCCTTCCAAACTCAGTGCCGATCAAATGATGAAGTTTCAACAGGCCCAGGGAAGCCTTAGCACAGCCTTAGGTAAACTAATGGTTGTCGTCGAAAAATATCCAGATTTAAAAGCCAATCAAAACTTTCAAGAATTACAATCTCAACTTGAAGGAACTGAGAATAGAATCACCGTGGCTCGCAACCGTTATATTGAAAGCATCAAAATGTTTAATAATCTTGTCACTGTATTTCCCACAAATATCACCAATAATTTATTTTTTCATTACGAAAAAATGCCACAATGGGATGTCAGTGAAGGGGAAAAAGAAAAGGTTGAAAAAGCTCCTGAAGTTAAGTTCTAGATGAGGTTTTTCTTTTTACTGATATTTTTTATTTATTCCTATGGAACTTGGGCACAAAACTTTCAAGTTCCTCCGATAGATAATTTTGTCAATGACTATGCACACATCATTTCTGACAACACAGAAAAGCATCTTAATCAGACTCTTGCACAGATTAAAAAAGAAACTGCTATTGAATATGCCATCCTCACTGTTGATAGCCTCCGTGGAAACTCCATTGAAGAAGCCTCTATTCAAGTTGTTGACTCATGGAAACTTGGAGAAAAAAAATCTGATCTTGGGATTTTATTATTTATTGCTTTTAAAGATCGAAAACTTCGCATCGAAGTTGGACAGGGCCTTGAAGGTACACTTACAGATTTAAAAAGCAAAAGAATTATTACCAATATAATGACTCCATTATTGAAACAAAATCGAATTGATGAAGCTGTTCTTGCTGGTTCTTATGAAATTCTACACACAGCGGCTCCTGGTCTCAATTTAGACAAATATTTTACCTCTTCTTCTCTAGTGAGGCCTTCTCATAACACAAACCAAGTCACTCTCTCTCCTCTACAAAAAACTCTCATTCGAATTCTTTTCATCTTACTTTTACTTTTTTTAATATTCACTCGACCCGGAAG
>JAGRAB010000360.1 GCA_020435085.1 Bdellovibrionales bacterium
AGGAGAGATTCATGACTGAAGAAAAACTTTATGGAGAGATTGCTGTCGAAGAAAATCAGCTCGAAAGGTTTGAAAATCGTACGCAAGTTCGTCGTTACACCATTGATTTTATTTGCCCTGAATTTACCTGTCTTTGCCCACGTTCAGGGTTTCCTGATTTTGCTATTATTAAAATTAAGTATGTTCCAGATAAGTATTGTGTCGAGCTAAAATCGTTAAAGTTGTATATTAATGGCTTTCGAAATAAGAAAGTTTTTCATGAAGATGTTACAAATAATATCCTTGATGATCTCGTTGAGCTTTTAGACCCTTGGAGCATTGAGGTCATTGGTGACTTTCATGTACGTGGGAATATTAAAACGATCGTAACGGCGAGTCACTCAAAATAAAAAACTGGCACCTTTTCATAGGAAAAGGTACCAGCTCACTGTGGAAAGTTTGCAAGGCCCAAGGTGAACCACGAGGGTTTACCGGGTTTTGCCTTCATCCTATTCAAAAGTCTAGCCAACTCTTGAGCATTGAATGCCTCCTTAAGGAGTTCAATTCTCTAAAGGCTAAACATTGCCGAAAGTCTAAACAAAAAAAGTGAAATTCTAGCGTCTCATTTTGGTTTCGTTGATATTACTGATGAACTCACCTATTCTATACGAGACATAGCAACTTCACGCAAAGGACCTACATGAGTTATTTTTTGAGAATATTGATCCTTGGAAGCTTCATTTTATTTGGTGTGAGTTGTGGGTATAAAGATTTACCAAACTTAAAAGAGCAAGCGGGGGCTCCTTTTAAAGAACTCATGATCCAATATCGGTTGAGAGCTGATATTGCTTATAATATCGCTCAAATATTTAAAGGAGAAGTGTCTTTAAGACCGGAAGTCGATGCTGTTCTAGCAAGTCGATCAAAGGCATTATCCATTCAATTGAGTTTAGAGATGTTTAATGAGCGAGATAATAATCGCTTTCAAAGTTATCAAAATTTTTTAGGACGAGATTGTGAGTTCCTTATTAGAAAAGCTCAAAATCTTTCAAAACAAAAAATCAGTCCAGTATTTTTCTCACAGCGAGATCAGTGGGAGAGAGTGAATCAAAAATTAGTACGTTTAAAACGAGATTATCTCAAAGTAGCAAAGTCATTTAATACCAAAAAACAAGAGTTTCCGTATTCATTATATAATAAATTGAAATTTGGATACCAACCACTTCCTGATATTGGTGACTTAGCAACAGCTAATGGTGGTATTTAATGAGTCAATTATCGTCGAGTTCTTCACAATCTAATTCTGTGACAAAAAATCTAGTTTTTCAAAAAGTAGCGGTTTTTATTGATGCTGAAAATATTGAACTTTCTGGTTTAAAACATCATGAAGCCAGAACAGACTATAAAAAAATTCTTGAGCAAGTTGGAGATAGAGAAATTATTCGTATTCTTTATTACAAGCCAGAATATAAAGAAATTTCTAAAGATTTTGAGAATTTTTGGAATAGTCTTGGAGGCGAAATTCGACGCCCTTCAAAAAATGCAGACACGTTTTTGGTGATCGATGCTGTGACTCTTGCAGATAAAATTGATGTGGCGATTATTCTTGGGGGAGATAAGGATTTTCTGCCCCTTGTTTGGTATTTACGCTCTCGGGGCACTCGGGTAGAGATATGGTCTTGGCCAGAGGCCACATCTCCTGAGGTGAAGCAGGCGGCTGATTATTATTACCCCATCAGTAAAGAGTTTTTGGTACCGAACCGATCCGGGGGGCGAAAAAAGACGACCAAGAAGCACTCTGGGCCTAAAAAGCCGAACCCATAAGGGTTTTTCCGCCTTGACGGCAACCACTAAATTGTCGATATTAGGGGCCTTTAAAACAACATCCATTGCACCCCTAGCTCAATTGGATAGAGTATCTGA
>JAGRAB010000361.1 GCA_020435085.1 Bdellovibrionales bacterium
CTTAATCCTCCACTTTTTTAAAAGTCGAAATACTTTTATTTTATTGGATGAAAATGTCAAGAGAGGGGTTTTGTAAGTAAAATAAAGCGAATCTATTTTTAATTCTCACGATTATTAGTAAAAAATATAATTTAAAGAAGAGTATATTTGTTTATAGCTTATAAAATTTCAAGAAATGGCCGATTATTTAAAGAATGGCTCCGTAGGGGATATCCATACGAGAGGCAACAACACGAACAATTTCAGCTGCGGTTTCTTCAAGAGCACGGTCAGTGACATCAAAGACGGGCCAGCGGCGATTTTTTTTGAAGAGTTCACTGGCATAGTCAATTTCTTTTTGAATATGGGTCAGACTTGCATACTCTCCACCAGGGTCTTGACCAAATTTTTCTAAACGCTTTTTTCGAATACGAGATAATGAATCGTGATCGATTGTCAGAGCAACAATTTTACGTTGATCGACTTCAAATAACTCCTTGGGTGGGGGTGTTCCCAAAACAAGAGGAACATTGGCCACCTTCCAGCCTTTATGACTTAAGAAAATACTCAGTGGCGTTTTGCTGGTCCGACTAATTCCAACCAGAATAATATCAGCTTTTTCTAAACCGCCTGGCATTTTGCCATCATCATGTTTGACTGTGAACTCAATGGCTTCAATGCGTTTAAAGTAGCGTTCATCAACGGTTCGAAGGAGGCCCGCTTCAGGAGTTTTTGCCTGACCACCGACGTAGGTTTCTAGGGCATTGAGAAATGGTCCGAGAAGATCCACGCTGATGAGCCCTTTTTCAGCGGCTTTTGCTTTGAGCTTTTCTCTCATCTCGGCACTGACCATTGTATGAACAATGCAGCCCTGTTTTTGGAAAGCATCTTCCACAAGAGAATCAATTTGGTTTTCAGTTCTCACATTTTTACAGCGAACAATTTGAATATTTTTATCGCTAAATTGAACAAGTCCTGCACGCACCATCGCACTAGCGGTTTCACCAGTTCCATCAGATAAAATATATACTATGAGTGGTTGTTCCATAAATATTATTCTTCAAGAGGAGAGGTGCCGGAGACGTAAGACACACCATATTGTTTGTCTTTCGGCCACTGGTTTTCAAAGAAGTCATCGTCAATTTCTGGAGGGAGAAAAAAACGAACTGTTGGTTCATTGAGCTTTTCCCATGTTTCAAAGCATTGTTTGAGCCATTCTTTTTTACTTCCCGTAATTGGAATGTGTAAAACGCTTCGAGTCGGTAGATGGTCACGACTATTAATGAGAAGTGCGGAGTTTGGTTTCAATGAAGGTGAGTTTAAGCTCATTTCATTTTCTTTAATAATGCTTTGAAGCTCTGAAGCCAAAATTTGAGGAACATGATTATTTGCCCGAAGAAGTTGTAGATTTAAATACCAATCAATTTTTCGTGCCCAATTGGACTTTTCAGGATTTGGAATGATCCATAGATCAGCCCCTTGTCCGAATGCTCCTGGGTTGACGAGTTTTTTTAAGCTCATATCTAATGATAAAAGTCTGTGGTGTGATTTCGGTCAAGCAGTTTCTTAAGTGATTCCGGTTTTTCTCACTTGATCGAGAATTCCATTGACGAATGCACCAGAGTCCGTGGAGCCATATTTTTTAGATATTTCAATGGCTTCATTGATAGCGGTTTTAGGAGGAACCTCTTGTTGGCTGAAAGCAATTTCAAATGTGGCAATACGCATGATGTTGAGCTCTACAAGAGCCATTCTCTCTAGCGTCCAGTGAGCACTACTTTTTTGAATCAAACTATCAATATTTTTTTTATTTTCATCAACACCTTTAAGCAAATATTCTGCATAATCCCAAACATCTTGAGTAGCATGGAAGTTTCCGCGAAAAGTATTCAGGCCATCACGAAGAGGTAATGTTGGAGAGAATTCTTGTTGAAAAAGGACTTGCAAAGCTAATTCACGAGCCTGTCTTCTTGTTTCTGGTACAATCATAAGTGAGGCTCTTTTTTATTTTGATTGAGCATGATTTTGCGAGGACTTAAGCTTTCAACAAATTCATGAATATCTTTAAAAGTTTTATAAACACTGGCAAAACGAACGTAAGCGACATGGTCTAAATTTTGAAGTTCTTGCATGACGGTAAGACCCAGGTTTTGAGAGTTGAGCTCTTTTTCACCTCGACTCTGTACCCATCTTGAAATTCGAGTCACCACATCTTCAATTTCAGCAATACTGACAGGTCGTTTTTTACAAGCAATTTGCACACCTCGGCGCAATTTTTCTTTTGAAAAAGGTTCGCGTCGGCCATCTTTCTTCATAACATAAGGATAATTAATTAAAATTGTTTCAGTTGTTGTAAATCTCAACTTGCAATTAAGGCACTCTCGTCTTCGGCGAATATCCCCATCTTTTTGCATGCGAGTATCGAGTACTTTGTTTTCAAGATGTTCGCACTGGGGGCATTTCACAAAAGTCTCCTTCTCGGTGTTTGAGGTTTCTAAGCTAGAAATATCAAGGGGTCAAGCGGTCTCAAGCTTTGAATCCCTGTTTCTAAGTCATTGATATATAAGCTCTTGTAGTGCTTGTCACAATGCAAAAAAATCGATATATAGAAGGCGTGACTGGGGTTTTATAACAGTGAGAGGACAGGTATGAATTTAAAAATTTTTAAGGGTGTTTTCTTTATTTGTTTCTCCCTTTTCCTTATAACTCCAAAAGCTTTAGGCCAAATTGAAGTTGATGAAAATGGTGAAACTATAGAGTCTTCTCCTCCTGATACGGGAAAAAAAGCAGCACAAAAGTTTTTTTTAAAACGAAAAGGGACTCAAGATAGCAAAGAAGAGTCACCTCTGCCACAGCGATCGTATAGTTCAACAGAGGGTGGTCGGTTTTTAGCCATTCACTTAGGTCTTTTCTTTGATGAAGAGTCTTACAAGTGGGCGAGTGGAAATAGTGATGATTTAGCTGAAATTAATGGCGGCGTGACCTATAGAATTGGTGAGTGGGTCAACTCCATGGATATGAATTTTCGTGCTGACATTACGTCATATGATCTTAAGCAAGGAAAAGCCGTGAAGTTGAGTTTGCTTCCGTTGATTACATTTCCAGATGTTCGTAGTGAGTTTCCTCTTTATTTTGGTGCAGGAGCTGGTCTGGGTGTCTTTTTTAAACAAATCAAAGATGAATCTCATATCTCTCTTGATTATCAGATTGTGGCAGGGGCTCGATTAATGAACCTTGTTGAAAATATGGGGTTGATGTTTGAGGTAGGAATGAAAAACCATTTTCTTATTTTGAGCGATGGTCAATATAACGGAGCCTACTTTTCTATAGGTGCTGTATTTGACTTCTAATCAATTGAAACCTGTTTTTCCTCCTCTTTTTGAAGGCGTTGTAAGAATTATTTATGATGTTTTTCATGAAGGAAGACGAGTTGATCAAACTTTAGATCATTTTTCGAGAAAAAATAAAAAGTGGGG
>JAGRAB010000362.1 GCA_020435085.1 Bdellovibrionales bacterium
CAGTGACACAATGATCAATGCCCCCAATTTGCGTGAGCAGATCTCTAACGATAAAGTCAACGACTCCCTCCATTGGTGCAAGACTAATAAAAGGAGTATTCATCATGGTTTTAATGCCATTTTCAGAATTTTATCAAAGTGCTTTTTTTCAACAGGTTGAATGCTGAGGCGTTGTCCTTTTTGGACAACGAGCATATCTTTTAAATCAAGATTTTGTTTAATAGCCTCTAATGAAACAAAATGCTTAAATTTTTCTTTAAACTGAACCTCAACACAAAACCAACGTGGTTTTTCTTTTGATGACTTGGGGTCATAATACTCTGATTTTTTGTCAAATTGTGTGGGGTCTGCTGAGGCTTGTTTGGAGACCGTTGCAAGGCCGGCGACCCCAGGAGGTGTGGCATTGCTATGATAAAACAACACGCAGTCGCCAGGGTGCATGTCATTCCTCATAAAGTTGCGAGCTTGATAATTCCTGACGCCATCCCAAAGAGAGGATTTTTTCTTTTTAAGATCGTCAATAGAAAAAACGTCGGGTTCACTTTTCATTAACCAATATTTCATGGGATTCCTTTGGTTTTTAAAGTTTATACCTCTGGAGGAGTCTGACATCAAGCTTGACCAATGTTTCTTCTCAACCTACTATTTGTTTCTTTTGAAAAATCGAGGGGAATCGAAGGGATAGGAGTAGATATGAGCTTCCGAGTTGAAAAAGATAGTATGGGTGAGATTCAAGTACCTGTCGATCGACTATGGGGAGCTCAAACTCAGAGATCCTTAGAAAATTTTAAAATTGGCAAAGATCACTTTCCGAGAGAAATGATTCGTGCCCTTGGTATTTTAAAAAAATGTGCGGCTCAAACCAATGCTGAACTTGGAATTTTAGATAAGGCAAAAGCAGAAGTTATTGTAAAAGCAGCCAATGAAGTCATTGAGGGTCAGTGGGATGACCACTTTCCACTCGTTGTTTGGCAAACAGGAAGTGGAACCCAAACCAATATGAATACCAACGAAGTCATTGCGAATCGAGCCATTCAACTCAAAGGTGGTACATTGGGGTCTAAAGAGATTCATCCAAATGATGATGTCAACAAAGCCCAATCCAGTAACGATACTTTTCCGACAGCTATGCACATTGCCGTGACTGAACAGGTTTGTAAGTCTTTAATTCCCAACCTTGAGAATTTAAAAAATGCACTTTTGAAGAAACAAAAAGAATTCGAAAACATTGTTAAAATTGGTCGTACTCATCTTATGGATGCAACACCTTTGACATTGGGTCAGGAGTTTTCGGGCTATGTGACTCAACTTGAGCATGGGCTTTCACGCTTAAAAAACTGTTTACCACATCTGTATCAACTGGCTTTAGGGGGTACTGCTGTTGGAACCGGATTAAATACACATCCAGAGTTTGCTGTGAAAGCCGCTGCCAATATTGCAAAAGAAACGGGCTTAAGTTTTGTGACGGCAGAAAATAAATTTGAGGCTCTTGCCGCACATGATGCAATGGTTGAAATTAGTGGAGCTTTAAAGGTTCTGGCTTGCAGTCTTATGAAGATTGGTAATGACTTTCGACTATTGGGGAGTGGCCCTCGATGTGGAATTGGAGAACTTTTACTACCAGCCAATGAGCCGGGAAGCTCTATTATGCCAGGAAAAGTAAATCC
>JAGRAB010000363.1 GCA_020435085.1 Bdellovibrionales bacterium
AAGGTGGCCGAAGGTCCTGGAATCTTATCTGGAAATAAAGAGCTTTATTTTACCGTTGAAGATGCGGGTGGATTGGTCAAAAACAGTTCTGTCAAAATGGCTGGGATCAAAGTTGGAGTGATTGATGAAATTGAATTGGTCGATGGAAAAGCACGCGTACATTTGCTTCTTGAAGGGGATGTGCCTGTTACGACATCAAGCAAAGTCGAGTTAAGGTCAGATGGGATTCTTGGAGATAAACACGTCGAAATTGTTCCAGGAAATCCACTCGATCAAAAAATGGCAACAAAAACAGAAATTGCAGTCTCTCCGAATGCCAATGGTCTAGATAGTGTGATGAAAGAAATTGGTAAGATTACTACGTCGTTGAACAAGCTTGCAGATAATTTAAATAAAGCCACCTCGGGGGAAGGTGATCCTTCAACTCCTGTTGGGCGAATTATTTTGAATGTAGAATCTTTAACAAAAGATCTCTCAGAAGTGACTTCTGACAATAAAGAGAAAATCAATAATATCATTGCGCGAGTTGAAAGCCTGACACGCAATTTGGATAATTATATTAATCAAGAGAGCCTCGCTCGGGTCGATAAGTCGATTCGTAATATTGAGGAAATCACAAATAAGATTAATGATGGAGAGGGGACAATTGGTCGTTTAATTAACGACGATCAAACGGTCGAAGAAATCAATACGGCTGTTGCTAAGGTTAATGAGTTTTTAGGTGGTGCTGAAAAATTAGAAATGAGTATTGATTTTCACTCTGAATATTTATCAGATGTTGACCTGACAAAATCTTATTTGGGTGTGAAAATTAAACCTGGCCTTGATCGATATTATGATGTGCAGGTCATCGATGATCCTCGAGGTGTTGTGAGGGCGACAAAAACAGAAACTAATTTAGGACCAACTGAGGAAAAAACGGTCACATTCTATAATAAAATCAAACTCACTGCCCTTTTTGCAAAGAATTTCTATAATTTTACAGTAAAAGGTGGGTTGATTGAAAATACAGGTGGTGTGGCATTTGATTATCACTTGTTTAATAAACAACTGACGTTGTCGACGGAATTTTTTGACTTTGACGACCTGTATATTCGAACATTTGCTCGTTACAATTTCTTTGAAGGTGTGTATATCATCGGTGGTGGAGATAATCTCTTATCTGCTGGTGAAACAGACTTTAGTGGCTTTATCGGTGCGGGGATCTTCATTACAAATGATGATTTAAAGACGCTGGCGTCAATGGTGAAATTCTAATGTCTCAAAATTCCAATTTTCAATTTCGAAATGCTCTTGTGAGTGTTTCTGATAAGACAGGCCTCATAGACTTTATTGTCCCTCTTGCTAAAAGTGGCATGAGGGTGGTTTCTACCGGGGGGACGGCAAAAGCCTTGCGTGAAGCAGGTGTTCCTGTGATCGATGTGAGTGATCAGACGGGGTTTCCTGAGGTTATGGATGGAAGAGTTAAAACATTACATCCCAAAATTCATATGGGTTTATTGGCAAGGGCTGGGCATGAGGGTGACTTAGAGCTTCTTAAAGATTACGGAATAGATGCTTTTGATCTTGTTGTTGGGAATCTCTATCCTTTTGAAGAGGCTCTTAAAAAAAATCTTTCTTTAAATGAACAAATTGAATTTATCGATATCGGAGGGCCATCCTTTTTGCGATCTGCAGCGAAAAGCTTTGATCGAATGACTGTTCTTTGTGATCCTTCTGATTACTCTTTTGTTTTGAAGCAGGGTAAAACAACATTAGATGATAGAAAGTATTTAGCTTCAAAAGTTTTTGCTCATACAAGTGTCTATGATGGAATGATATCTAACTATCTTTCAAATAATGATTCAAGAAGAGAATGGTCAGTTCCAGGAAAAAAGGTTTCAGATCTTCGATATGGTGAAAATCCTCAACAAAAAGCGGCTTGGTATCGAATCCCTGGGGTAACAAATGGCCTTCACCTTGCTGAGCAAATTCAAGGTAAAGAACTCTCCTATAATAATTTACTCGATTTAGATGCCGCTGTGACAACAGTGCGAGAGTTTCCTCATACCTTGGCATGTATTGCTGTTAAACATAATAATCCGTGTGGAGTTGCCAGAGGAAAAAATCCCTTAGAAGTGGTTCAGGCGGGCATTAAGGCAGACCCTGTCAGCGTCTTTGGTGGTATTATTGCTGTTAATTTTAAAGTAGATGCAGCATCGGCACAGGTTCTTTGTGATCTATTTTTAGAATGTATTATTGCTCCAGATTTTGAGAGCGAAGCTTTGGTTTGTTTTCAAAAGAAAAAAAATGTTCGCATCTTAAAGTGGGCAGATCTTATGAAAAATATTGATGAGCGCAAAGTAAGAACGTTGAGTGGAGGGTTTGTTGTACAAGATGAAGATCACTCTTCAAAATGGCAAGAGAGCTGGCGGGTTATTGGCCAAGAAATAAAGTCTGATGAGGAAAAGTTATCTTATGAGTTTGCCTGGAAGGTGTGTGCCCACTTAAAAAGTAATGCCATTGCAATATGTGGAAGTTCTCAGTCTGTGGGATTAGGGATGGGGCAGGTGAATCGTGTCGATGCGGTAGAGCAGGCTATATCAAGATGGAAGAATTTTCATCCAAACACCAAGGATGTTGTTCTAGCAAGTGATGCGTTTTTTCCGTTTCCAGATTCTATTGAACTAGCCTATCGGGCAGGTATTAAAAAAATTATTCAGCCTGGTGGATCTATTAAAGATGAAGATGTCATCGAAAAGGCGAAGGAATTGGGAATACAGATGGTTCTCACAGGGCAACGTCACTTCCTCCACTAGCTTTTGTACGAGGCACTAGTGACAGTGAACACGAAATCCGTCACTATATTGATATGACTCTAAATAAAGAAGTAAATTGGCTTGTTAAAAGTAATGGAAAAATTCTTGGTCCATTTTCTCAATTGGAAATTTTTGAACTTTTAAAAAGAAAAGAAATCGTAGTTATTAATGAAGTTGCGGCTCCTTTTCGACGTTGGCAATATATTCGTGATCTTGATGAGTTTGCAGAAATTGTGGAAGAGTTGAGAGTTTTGGAGTTCGGAAGTAATGAAGACCATACAATGACAACATCAAGTGCAGATCAAACAGCATCAGTCACAGAAAAAATTTCAACATCAGTCATTGATGATCTTACAGATAATGTAAACCCTTATAGAACAGATGAAATCGTCATAGATGATGTTAAAGAAATTCTTTCTACTAAAAAACCACCTTCGGTTTCAAAAAGTCAGTATCAATCACCAATAAAAAATAATTATATTCAACAAGAGAGTGATCGACTTTCACGATCTATTTGGATCATTACGATATGTATTGTTCTTTCTGTCTCTGGGTACGTGACTTTTCATCGGTTGAACAAAAAGCATAATACGACAAATATGACAGCAGAAGAATTTAAAGAAAAAGCTTTGGAGCATTACTATGCGGGAGATTATGAAAAAGCTCTTCCTATCTTAAGGACAGCGTACAACCTCGACAAACATGATTCTGATATTAAAAGTCTTATTGCTCCTCTCATGGCATTACTAGAACCAGAAAAAAATAGTGAAGTTTTAAAAATGGTGGATGACCTTGTTAGCTCCCAAACAAAGAATAAAGAACGGTTACTCACATTAAAAGCATTGATTCAAACTAAAGAGAGAAATTATGTAGAAGCA
This sequence comes from Bdellovibrionales bacterium, assembly GCA_020435085.1. Taxonomy (GTDB): domain Bacteria; phylum Bdellovibrionota; class Bdellovibrionia; order Bdellovibrionales; family UBA1609; genus JABSOQ01. The sequence continues at coordinate 3,677 of JAGRAB010000363.1, forward strand.
CAGAAAAATTTAAAGTTAGCACTTTCAAATAATCCTTTTTTTTGGCAGGCATTTTCTAATTTAGGAGTCATTGATTTTTGGGCTGGAGAATATTTAACAGCAAAGAATTATTTTGAGACAGCTATTAGTGTTGAGACGTCTGATCAAACCTCAAGAGGTGAAGTGTATTTAATGAAGGTTGTCTCTGAAATATTCTTGGCAGAAAAAGAAAAAAATAACAAATATCTCAATGATGCTAAAAGTGAATTAGATTCTTATTTGGCGGAATATCAAGACTACCGTCAAGAGGCTTACTTATTACAAAGTTATATTAATTTTAAATTAAGAGATAGTCGGTCGGCTCGGTCTAGCATTGTACGAATGGTGAACACGGATCCAATGTTAACAAGAGAGCATGCAAAAGATCCTGTTGTCGATAGAAGCCCCATTGCTTGGAACCAGCTGTTGCCTTGGTGTGAGGATGTTGTCAAGGAGCTAAGCACAGCAGCACAAGCTCAAACGATGCATGCTATTTGTCTTATCCAAAATAAAGGTCGAGATATTGATGCAAAAAATGAAATTGCTAACGCAATATCTAAAGACCCAAAAGACCCTCTGACTCAAAGTATTTTTGCTTTTATTCACTGGGCTTTAGGCGATCAATCAAAGGCTGAAATGGTGGCCTCGCAGGCAATAGAGTTGAATCAATCAAAGCTCCTCACCCTTCCACATGTAATTAAAGCTCGAATCTGTGAAGATATTGAAAACTATGAGTGTGCTGTTGAAAACTGGTTAACAGTTAAAGCTTTAAACCCCCAACTTGTTTCTTCATATGGCGGCTTAGCTTTTGATTATTTAAAGCTAAAAAAGTTTACCCTATTTGAAATCTCTCTCGTTGAGGGACTTAAGTTATCGCCTTTTTATAAACCTCTTTTAAGGGCTCAGGTGCTAGCAGATCAAGAGGGGCTCAATGTTGATAAAAAATAGAAGCTGCCGTAAAGCTGTCATCTTCATTGTTGGTCGCGC
>JAGRAB010000364.1 GCA_020435085.1 Bdellovibrionales bacterium
CACAAAGTGCTTCAACATAACTTTGCCAGTCTTTTTTATCGTAAAATTTGAACCCAGGTCGAGAAGCAATAAATTTACCAATCCCTGAAAGAAAGCCCGCAGTCACCTTGCCGCCAATAGCAAGAGCAGGTCCCCATGGGCCAGCAACAGTGGAAAGAAGGGTTGTCGCTTCATTAACAAAAGAAGAAATGGCCATAAGACTTGAAGTGGGATCTTGTTTCCCAAAGCATTGATCGCCTTCGCTGAGCATCACTCCAAGAGAGCCAGCAGCAACTGTAATGTCTTCGGCGTAATTAATGAGGTTTGCCACCATATCTTTGTCTTTAATTTGTTCACCAGCTTTGATTTTTTCAATAGTATCTAAATATTTTTGACGACGTTCACCTGCAAGGTAGCCAATTTCTTGAAGTTTTTTGGAGAGCTGTCCACAGTTGGCATCTCGCTTGAGAGAGTCTTGAAGACTTTGGAGTTGGCCAATCATAATGGAGTAATCTTTGCCGATTGTTGGACACTGAAGTGGTTCGTATTGAATGGAATCTTTTTCTGTAATGTCAGAAGAAGGGTACCAGTTTGTTGCATGACTTACTGAACTGATTAATAAAATTAAAGGTAAAAATAATATAGATAAACGCATAGTTCCCCCTGTGCATTTTGCTTTTCCAAAATACATCTGATAAAGGCATAAAAACGAGAGATTTTGGGGTTTTGTAATCTTTTCAGGGATCTTAAGGAAAGGTCTTTTTGTAGAGGTCCATACTTTTTTGAATAATATCAATACTTTCCGTAGGGCCATAAAACCGATCGACCAAAACTTCTTTTTGTTCCAGACTTTTATAGTCTTGGAAAAAGCGTTTTAATTCTTTCAGATTATGAGCTGGCAAATCATCAATAGACTTATATTGATTAAAGCTTGGATCATGCAGGTGGACGGCAATGATTTTATCGTCTTCCTGGCCTTGATCCATCATTCGCATAAACCCAATGGGTTTTGCTGTCATAATGGATAGGGGGTAGACGGGTTCCTGACCAAAAACAAGAATGTCTAAAGGATCTTTATCATCACAATAGGTTTGTGGAATAAAACCATAATTTACAGGGTAATGGAGAGAGCTAAATAAAACACGATCCACACGAATAAGCCCAGAAGGTTTATCAAGTTCGTACTTATTTTTAGAACCCTTTGGGATTTCAATGATTGCATCAATAATTTGAGGCGCGCTCTTGCCTATATTTACATCATGCCATGGGTTCATAGAAAAATATTTCCTTTCAAATGAGATAAGGCTTCAGTTCTAAAGTTTGACGTATTTGTTGAGGGTTAAGGTCAAAATAAATTTGTTGAGACCAGATGTGGGCTAAACTGTTGAGGTGAGGGTCTTGACTATTTTTTGCATGTTCAAACATAAGTATGCTTGCATAAAGCTCAGCCATTTTCCAAGCAAGAGTTCGACTTGTCATTTGCAAAAACTCGAGAGTTTCAGTTTGGTGAGTGTTTATAAATTGACTCATTAAATTTAAATAATTTTGTAAATGAGCCATTGGCTTTTCATGGTTTTTGCTTAAGGCATTTATTTTTTTATTTAAAACTTGGTGGAATGCTGTGTAAGCCTGTGGATCTTTCATGACCCGAAGAACATCAAGACTTAATACATTGGTGGCCCCCTCCCAAATAGGAAAAACTTGAGCATCTCTTAATAGGACTGGGATTTCTGTGTCTTCAATGTACCCAGCTCCTCCAAAGCTTTCAAGAGCTTCGCTTGTGACAGTGACACTTTGTTTGGCAGTAAAGAGTTTTGTTATTGGGGTCAAAAGTCGAAGAAGATATTTTTCATCAGAATTAGCTTGATGAGTTTCTTCTTTGCCTAGAAGGCGAGCCACTTCAAAAGTAAGAGAGGCACTTGCATAAAGTTGGCAATTCATTTTTGTGAAAACATTGATAAAAAGTGGTTGTTGACTGAGTGGTTTATTAAAAACTATACGAGAGTGACTGTAGTTTTTTAATAAATGAAGGGCTCTATCCATTTGGCCGACAGCACATATAGAATTATATAACCGAGTGATATTGAGCATAGTAGCAACTGTCTTGACGCCTTTATTGGGTTCTCCAATAAGCCAAGATTTTGTTTTATTAAGAGTCAACTCAGCTGTTGGTAAAGCACGAGTACCTAATTTGTCTTTTAGACGACGAACGGTAATTCCATTCAGTTCACCATGATTATCGCGCACAGGAATATAAAATAAACTGAGCCCTCGAGAGCCTTTTGGAGCTTCAGGCAATCTTGCTAGGGCGAGAGTCATCTCTGAAGTTGTTGCTGATGAAAACCATTTAATACCTGAAAGTAAGTAATGGTCTTTATTGGGGGTTGCAATTGTTGATGTCTCGCTGACATCGCTGCCTCCTGTTTTTTCAGTCATCCATTGTCCAGAAGTCCAAAAAATTTCAGGGTCTCGACTCGTTAAATGCTTCATGGCTTTTTTGAAAATATCATCATTTTGGCCGTAGAGCTCAAAAACTTTTGCGGCCCCATCAGTCATTGCAAGGAGACATTTATAAAAAGCAGAGCTTGGATGAAATAAAAAAAGCTTACTCATTTGAACAATGCGAGAGTATTCACCAAAAGATCTTTCGTAGCCATCGGCAACAAGGCCTTGTTTTGCTGAAAAGTCTTTCAATTGTTCCCAGCTTTTATGAGTTTCAATGGTATCACAACGTTTTCCCCAAGATGTATAAGGAATATGAATGGGAGGATTGCGTTCCGCAAGAAGGCCTAAAGGATGGACTTCTTCTATAATGCATTTCCCAAAGGTTTCAAGTGCAGAAAAAAGTGTTTTGTAGAGATCTTGGGAAAGAGTAGACTTTAAAATACCTTGTAATATTTGATTAGAAAAAAAAGGATTTTTTAATTCAGGTGAACTTTGAATAAAATCTTCAGGATTCATCAGCTTCTCCTTGGGGAAACATTCTAAGTGAGGGAGAGAGCTATTGGCAACTGATAGTTTTCTCTTTTTGCAGAGAGGTTTTAAAAGACATCGATGGTGAGAGGTGCTATTCTCTTGCAAAGGAGACATTGGGTATGAAAATTGGTTTTATTATGGATCCGTTAACAACGATTCGGCCTCAAAAAGATACTTCTTATATCTTAATGTGCGCGGCATTAGAACGTGCACATCAGGTTTTTCATATTCTCCAAGAAGATATTTCTTTTCATAAAGACCATGTTCGCCTTCAAGGCACAGAGGTTCATCTTCCAGAAGATATTAGCAGCAGCCTTTTTAAGTGCGAGGTGAAAAAAACTTTTTCAGCAGATGAAATGGATGTTCTCTTTGTACGTAAAGATCCTCCATTTGATCGACGTTATTTTTATACCACATTGCTTTTGGATTTTGTTGCAAACTCAGTGCGTGTAGTGAATCCTCCTCAAGTTTTACGCGATTGGAATGAAAAATTATGCGCACTTCATTTTTTAAATTGGGTTCCTCAAACTCTTATCAGTCAAAATTTAAATGAGATTACAGAATTTATTAAAGAGTTTAAAACTGCAATTTTAAAACCTTTGGATGGTTTTGGAGGAAGAGGCATTCTCAAGGTGGGCAGTGATGACTCAGATTTAAAAACAAAAATTTTATCAATAACAGAAGCTGAGTCAAAAAAAATAGTCGTGAATGAGTTTATTCCAGAGGCAGTTCATGGTGATAAAAGAATTCTTTTTGTCGATGGAAATCCTATTGGAGGTATTTTAAGAAAAGCAAAGACCTCTGGAGCTTTAAATAATTTGGACCAAGGGGGAGTCGCTCATCCCTATCAGTTGAATTCAAAAGATATCCAAATTTGCAATCAACTTGGTGAGAAGTTTAAAGAGTTGGGTTTGTTTTTTGTTGGTATTGATCTTTTAGGCGATCGACTCACGGAGATAAATATTACGAGTCCCACAGGTCTTCAGGAGCTCATGAAATTTGAAAATAAGTCTTTTCATCATCAAGTGATTCAAGCATTAGAATAATGTCATTTCTTATTGCCAGGAGAAAAGTCCTTCAGTAAGATTTTAAGGATGAAACTAGGTTTAGAAGCACTTCTTAGTGATGCAAAAAAGATTTCTTATTTAAAATCAAAACGAGCGGGACTGGTGGCTCACCCGGCATCTGTCAATCATCAACTCCATCACTCTGTAGACTTATTGGCAGAGGCGGGAGTTCCTCTTAGCTGTCTTTTTGGTCCTCAACATGGCATGCGTGGTGAAAAACAAGATAACATGATTGAAAGCAGCGATTACTTAGACCCTCAACTTCAAATTCCTGTTTTTAGTCTTTATGGCAAAGTAAGGAGGCCGACTCCTGAAATGCTCAATCACTTTGATGTTCTTCTCTTTGATCTTCAAGATGTAGGCTGTCGTATTTATACTTTTTTGACGACGCTTTTTTATCTTATTGAAGATTTAAAAGACTCAGATAAAGAGTTATGGATTTTAGATCGTCCCAACCCTGCAGGAAGACCTGTTGAAGGAACCATCCTTAAAAAAGATTTTTTCAGCTTTGTTGGTGGGGGAGAGTTGCCCATGCGCCATGGGTTAACTCTTGCCGAAGCGGGGCAATGGTTTCGTGAGAAATATGGATACAATACAAATATAAAAATTGTCCCCATGGAAGATTACTCACTTGTTGGCGAAGCCGCTCAATGGGGGTGGCCACAGGACTTAGCTTGGGTCAACCCGTCACCGAATTTGCCAACTGTGACAGGCTGTCGAGTTTACCCTGGTTCGGTGTTAATTGAAGGGACTCACCTGAGTGAGGCGCGGGGAACCACTCGACCTTTAGAGGTGATAGGTGCTCCTTTTGTGAGTCCAGAGAAGCTCATTCAAACCTTCACTCAAGAGTTTCCTGATTGGAGCAAGGGGTGTATTTTGAGACCCTGTTATTTTGAGCCCACCTTTCATAAGTTTAAAGGGGAGCTTTGTGGAGGGGTTCAAATTCACGTGGATAATAAAATTTATCAAGAAGACTGTTTTCAACCTTACCGTCTTGTTGCAGGGATTTTGAGAACGATTCATTTATTATATCCTCAGTTTGAAATATTTAAAAACCCACCCTATGAATATGAAGAAAAATTGCTTCCTATTGAAATTCTTTCTGGAGGATCTGAGCTTAGATCATGGATTTATGGTGATTTAGAAACAGATAAATATATCAAAATGCTAGAAATAGATGAAAAGTCTTGGCGAGAAGAACGAGCACAATTTCTTCTTTATAAGTGATTATACCAATTCCAGAAGATAATTGTCCAAATTCACAAGTCAC
>JAGRAB010000365.1 GCA_020435085.1 Bdellovibrionales bacterium
TATGAAGCTCCTAAAACAAAAAAAGCTAAAGACACAACGGGTGAGTGTTCTATTTTTTCGGCAGGTGTATTTAATTTTGTATTTTCAAAAGAATGGTGATTTTCCGTAAGGTCAAAAAGGTTTGTGGTCTCTACTTGGGAGGAGAGTATTTTTGCTAATAGCAAATTTGTGAGAGGAAGAATAAAAAGCAAGCCTATCACAGCAATGAGATTAAATGGTGAGAAAATCGTTTCAGAAAGAGGAATTATTCGACCAATCCATTCAAAAGAAAAATTGCCTTCAGTATTAACAACTAAAGGAATGGACCCAGAGAGTCCACCATGCCAAAGGAGAAACCCTGAATAACTGCTTGCAACGAGAATTCGAAAGTTGGTATGAGGAACGGCTCGAGCCATTTCAATAGCGAGAAAAGCTCCTACGACCAACCCAAACCCCCAATTGAGCCAAGAGGCGAATCCAGAAATAAAAGTAGTAATAACAATGGCTCCTAATGGACTATGTACAGAAGAACAAATTTTTTTAAGGAATTGATTGATGAGGGGAGCACTAGCAACTAGATAGCCACCTACTAAAATCATTGCCATTTGTAAGGTGAATGTTGAAAGTTTCCAAATACCATCGCCCCATGAGAGTATAATGTCAGAGTTGCTTGCCGGAGTGAATATTTTCGCAAGAGTAATAACAATTAAAGTTAAAAAAATAGCAATAATATATGGGTCAGGAGTCCATTTTTGCATGAGGCGATCAAAAAATAAAATCGTAGTTTTCATAAACACAAGCATAACTTGTAGAAAACTGACAGACAATCTTTTGTTATAGAAGCAGCATTATTGACTTGCAGGTAGTCTTGACGATATTTGAGGAACTGCCGAACGAAATGCTTGTATTTCTTTTTCAGGAGTTTTTTCAGTCTTTAAAAAGCTCCAAATTTGAATATATTCAATAAGATTTTGATAGCTATAGGCATTGAGAAGGTTGCTGATCTCATCGAATGAGTCTTTATAAATTCGTCGACCACCGATTTCGATATCAATAATTTTAAATTGATGACCTTGTTTTTGTACTAAATAATTCACCTTCGCATCATCGCTTAATTTTGGACTTTGACATAAAATATCTGGAGACAGGTGTGTATGTATAAAGATCATATCTGAAGCACAATCATAAGCTTTATTATCGATCTGGTCTTGACAACGAAAATTAGAATAACCGGTAATAATGAGTTGTGCAGGGTTATGAATGGCACTCTGCTTAACACTTGCAGGAAATCGCCCATTTTCAAGGAAAACTTCTTTGAGTTCTCGGTTGGCAACTAATCGGTAAACAGAGGTTAAGTATCGAACTCTTATCCAATGAGTAAACAAATAATTGATTTCAGTCTTATCAAAAGCTTGAAGAGAGCTCATCTTTGGAATAAGAGAAAGTCGATTGAGCCAAGTGGAGAGGCTAAAGTTTTTGTAAATTAAAGACATTTGTTCTTGAACATGACTTGGGTCACGATAGATGCTGTTGATGGAAGCATTAGGAAGTCTCTGGAGCTGTTTGTGAAGAGCCTTCATTGTACTTTTAACAACGGCGGCGGGATCAGTTCCATGTCTTTGAACTTGTACTTCAACTTGTTGATCGAGAGTTTGCTGGCAAGACCCAAATACTTCTCTTGATTGAAGAAAGACAACTATACAAACAAAAGATAATAAGAGTCTGCTGAATAACCTTTTTTGGCTCATATTTTCTTTTCGACATTTCCAAAAATTATCTCAATGAATCAGGTACTTAAAAATCTTAAATAGACAATCGTCGAGTTAAGAAATTGAGCTTCGAATGGCACGTGTGGAGTGTCGTTTTCCACCAAATCCATTTCTGAGTTCCACTTCAAATTTGTTGGCTTTAAGGGTTCTTTTTAAAATTCCTGTTGCAGCATATGTTGAAAAAATACAACTTAGGTCGGCATGATGAGAAAGAAACGAGCTTAAAAAGCTCTCTGTCCAAAAGTCGGGAGAGGCTTTGTTACTAAAAGGGTCATAAAAAATAACAGAAAATTTTTCATTCTTGATTGCTTCAAATTGAAACTCATTTTTCATTACGAGTTGCTTTGAACCAAACGCACTTTTGAGCTGTTCTCTAACAGAAGAAATAGAAACCTGATAATAATCAGTGGCCATTTTAAGAATGGTGTCATAGGAACTGTATAGAGGTGAGTTTTCTGAATGTCCTTGAGTCCATTGAAAAAATGAATCCCTTAAAAAGGGCTCGGATTCAAAGGTGGTCATAGAAATATCAATATTCATTTTTTCAGAAATACAAAAAGAGAGAATTTCATTATAGGCTAAACCCAAGCCTATGGATAAAATATGGGGTTGAATATTGTGCTGGATTGCTAAGGCGAGCGTTTCGCCATAAATATACACAGATTCGGGAAATGCTCCGTGAGAGTGGTGCATGAGCTCGGATACCTCACCAGAATAGGTGATTTCAAGGGAGGGGCTTTTGTCGGCAGTGGGCACTAATTTCATATGTTGGGGTAAAGAAAGCATAATCTTGATTTTCCTAAAAAAACTCGTTAGGGATTGATACCAATGAAAGAGTGGAACGGTCTACCATATTATCCCATTAGCCAGTTTTATAAGGAACGTTTTGGTGAAAAGGTTTATAAAGTCCCTGTAAGCACGGCTGAAACATGCCCAAACCGTGAAGGCCTTCGCGGGATGAAGACCTGTAATTTTTGTGATGTTTGGGGGTCGGCAGCGTATCCAGAAATTCGCGAAAGGTCCCTTCGGGAGCAAATTGACCAAAATAAACAAAAAATGGCTGAGGCCTATCACGCAAAAAAATTTTTAGTTTACTTTCAGGCCTATACAAATACTTTTGAAAAATCATCAAGATTGGCAGAACAATTAGAAATTGCCTTTTCTTATGAGGATATTGTGGGAGCCGTTATTGGCACTCGTCCGGATTGTATTTCAGATGCGGTTTTAAAGTTGTGGGAAGGGTGGGCACGATCACGGTTCGTAGCTATTGAAATTGGTGTACAGAGTTTTGAGAATCAACAATTGGAGTGGATGCGGCGTGGGCACTCCTCTGAAAAATCGATTTGGGCTATCAATAAAATTGCAGTTGAATGCCCCAGCGTGAACTTAGGAATTCATTTAATGTTTGGCTTACCAGGAGAAACAGATCAAGATGTTATTAAAGCTGCAGAATTAGTGAATCAACTACCTATTCAAAATGTAAAGCTTCATAATCTTCATGTTCTTAAAAATACGCCTCTTGCAGAAGACTATCAGATGGGAAGGTTTACACCCATTGATCGGGAAGTATATTTTGAAAGGTGTCGTTTATTTTTACAGCACTTATCAGAAAAAGTGGCTGTTCATCGCTTAGCCGCTTTAAGCACACGAGCCGATGAGTTGATTGCTCCCGACTGGACAGCAAGAAAAATGGAAATGTATCAACACATGATCGACTACATGCGAGCTCAAAATAGCTGGCAATCACAAAACATCCGATAACGGATATCCAATATCAGATATCTGATATCGGATGTTGAGTCGCTCGAATTTCTGAGTCCCCCTTTTTTAAGTAATCTTCAGGAATTTGAATAAGAGCTCCGTGGGGGATTTCTGGAGCGGGACCCAGTCGATCGAGCCAAGAGAGAAACTCGCGCTCCTGCCCGCGACAAACCATTTGGCGAGTTTTCCCTTTTTCTTTGAGCGTATCTCCAATCACTCTGGCAGAATTTTTGGGGAGATGGGGTTTGAATTTTTTTGAAGCAATCAAATAACTAAACGTCAATGTTCGATTTTTCATAGGTAAATGAGATTCTAGTTTTTTAAACCAATCAGGAGCCTCTAGAAAAACACGATCATAGCACCAGTCTTTTTTAGAATGGGTCAAAAGAGGGCAGAGACCTTGGTGGGTGCAAGGTGCGAGAACAAAAAAGCCATTTTCAATGAGTAGCTTTCGAAAACTCATAAGGGCTCGAGC
>JAGRAB010000366.1 GCA_020435085.1 Bdellovibrionales bacterium
CTTCAAAACTCAAAAACAAATACAGATTTTTTAAAGGGGATGTCTAATTAGTAAAGGTCTAATATTACGCAAGAAATAAAAAATCTTGTGGATAAGGTATAAGCAAATTAAGCAACGCTGCCAAGTGTCAAAAATTTGTGTATATCGATGTGGATAACTCTAAAAAGAAACTTTTAATTAATGGTTAAATTGTAGAAAGTTCAAAATAAATAACACAAGCTTACGAGAACCAGCAAAAGAAATTTAAAAATTAAGAAATTATCACGGCGCAGAAAATGTTTGAAAAATTGAATGAAGTCGAAAAGCGATATGAACAGGTTCAAGAGATGCTTCAGCGTCCAAATATCGCAGATGATCAAAAAACATTTCGTTCGTTAATGAAAGAGCTTTCTGAACTTGAAAAAGTTGTTTCTGTTTTTCGAGTTTATAAGGAAATGAAAAATAATTTAGCGTCTTCAAAGTCAATGCTTGGATCGGAGTCAGATACTGAGCTCATTGCTTTAGCAAAAGAAGAAATTCATGAAATTGAAGAGAAACTTCCTCCGATCGAACAACAACTAAAGCTTTTGTTGTTACCAAAAGACCCAAATGACGAGAAAAATATTATCCTAGAAATTCGGGCCGGTGCGGGTGGTGATGAGGCAAGCCTTTTTGCAGAAGAACTTTTTCGGGCATACACGTACTACGCAAACGAAAGAGGCTGGAAGGTTGTCCCCTTATCAACATCAGCCGGCAATGCCGGTGGAGTCAAAGAGGTCATTGCTGAAGTTTCAGGGGAAAGTGTTTATAGCCTACTCAAATATGAAAGTGGCGTTCATCGTGTTCAACGTGTTCCCAAGACAGAATCTCAAGGACGAGTGCACACATCAACAGTAACGGTTGCTGTTATTCCCGAAGCAGAAGAAGTTGAAGTAAATATTGATCCCAAAGATGTGCGCGTAGATGTGCAGCGAGCGAGTGGTGCGGGTGGGCAGCATATTAACACAACAGACTCGGCCGTTCGGCTCACTCATATTCCAACAGGGCTTATTGTTTATTGCCAAGATGGAAAGTCACAACATGCAAATCGCGATAAAGCCTTTAAAATTCTTTATTCACGACTTCTCCAAATGGAAGAAGAGAAAGCAAGAAAAGAAGCTTCCGACGAGCGGCTGGCGCAAATTGGAACAGGCGATCGGTCAGAGAGAATTCGTACCTATAATTTTCCCCAGTCACGCGTTACGGATCATCGAATTGGCCTGACAATTCATTCACTGAATCAATTGATGGAGGGAGATATGGATGAAGTCATTCAACCATTAGTCACTCACTATCAAGCTGAAGCACTAAAAAAACAGTCATCAAAATGAAAACGATCCGAGACATCTGGGTTGAGTTTAAAGATCAGTTTCAAAAAGTATCTCTCAGCCCAGAATCAGACTTCAAATGGCTTGTTGAAAATGTCTTAGAAGAAAACCATTCATTTCATTGGACATTGCATAGTGAGCTTATTTTATCTCCATTAAAAGCAGAAGTGCTCAGTACTTTTTGTCGTCGCAGAGCTGAGGGTGAACCCATCGCCTATATCCTCGGAGAATGGGACTTTTATGGACGACGATTTATTGTTGAGCCAGGAGTTTTAATTCCCAGACCAGAAACAGAGTTGATTATTGAAATTGCAAAAAAAAAATTTAAAGATAATCACCCCCAATGGATCTTGGATTTTGGGTCAGGGAGTGGATGTTTGGCCCTGACGTTAGCATATGAATTTTCAACAGAAAAAATGATAGCGATTGAAAAATCACCCCAAGCCATTCCTATTTTAGAGAAAAACAAAAAGCTTCATGGGCTCACAGATCGACTGGACGTCTTTGCATCAGATGTTGTGGACTTTCACTGCACGGATCTTTGGGGAAAGATAGATCTTATTGTTGCAAATCCGCCGTACATTGATTTTTTAGACCAAGAGATTGCACAGGATGTTAAAAAGTATGAGCCCAAAGAAGCTCTTTTCTCTGAAGAGAGGGGATTCGCGGCCATTCATAGTTGGGCCGTCGTTGCAGGAAAATATTTAAGACCAGGAGGGTTTTATCTCTTTGAGTTTGGTAAAGGTCAGGCCCAGGAAGTTTTTGATTTCGTGACGTCAATGGGTGTCTTCGATAAAGTAGAAATTGAAAAAGATTTAAATGGTATCGACCGTGTTGCCATATGTAAAAAAAGTGATTGAAAACATTTAAATGCTGAGGGTTATCAATGGACAAGATGAAAATTTATGGTGGAAAAACTCTTAATGGAAGTATTTATGTGAGTGGTGCAAAAAACTCGGCCCTACCCATACTTTTTTCAACACTACTCGCTCAAGGAAAACACACACTCCATAATGTTCCAAGACTTGCAGATATTGACTCTACATTTTTACTTTTGAAAGAATTGGGATGTAAAGTTTTACGAGACGGAAATACAGCCACTGTTGAGGTGAGTCGGCCACCAAGCCTTGAAGCAACATATGATATTGTTAGAAAAATGCGAGCAAGTATTTTATGTTTAGGACCATTGCTTGCACATTATGGCTCAGCAAGAGTAAGTTTGCCGGGCGGGTGTGCGATCGGCACGCGTCCCATTGATATTCACTTAGACGGAATGAAAGAGTTGGGTGCTGAAATAACAACTCAAAGCGGTTATGTAGAGGCTCGTGCAAAAAAATTAGTGGGTGGAACAATTCTTTTTGAAAACCCCTCTGTGGGAGCAACGGAAAATATTATGATGGCAGCAAGCCTTGCCGAAGGAACAACTGTTATTGAAAATGCAGCAAAAGAGCCGGAAATTGTCGATCTTGCGAACTACATAAATAAAATGGGCGGAAGAGTTGAAGGTGCAGGATCCAGCATTTTAACAATTGTTGGAGTTAAAAAACTCACGCCATCAGAACATACCATTATTCCAGACCGCATTGAGGCAGGAACTCTTTTAATTGCTGGAGCCATTACGGGTGGAGAGGTGACTGTGAAGAGCTGCCATCCGAAAGATTTTGAAGCATTAATTTTAAAATTAAGAGAGGCTGGGTTTAAAGTCACAACAACAGAAGACTCGGCCACGGTTTATCCATTAAAAAAATGGAAAGGTGTTGATGTAACAACGGCACCTCACCCAGGATTTCCTACGGATCTTCAAGCTCAATTTATGGCACTTATGACACAAGGAGAAGGAACAAGCGTGGTTACTGAAACCATTTTTGAAAATCGTTTTATGCATGTTCAAGAACTTGTTCGTTTGGGGGCAGACATTACTCCGAAGACAAGAGTTGCAGTTGTTCGAGGCGTCCCGGGTGGTTTGACGGGAGCACCAGTAATGGCGACAGATCTTAGAGCCTCCGCGAGTTTGGTGCTTGCAGGTTTAGTTGCTAAAGGTGAGACAACTGTGGGAAGAATTTACCACCTTGATCGAGGTTACGAAGCTTTAGAAAACAAACTGACACAACTCGGTGCTCGCCTAGAAAGACTTCGAGAATAAAAAATAAATTGCCCCACGGGATTGTTATAAAAAAAAGCCCTACGGAGGGGGCCGAGGGCTTTTGAAATTCGATCAGCTAGGGGATAGCTTTTCTTCTCTATCCATCTCATCAACCAAGAAGGGGGGGAGGTTGATAAGATTGGAGATGTTTTTCAGAAATTTTTCTGACTTGTCGTCGCCGTTGTCTCTGCATTCACGTCTTTTGCACTTACTTGCAAATAACCCGAAAGAGCTAAAACAGTCGCGATGTAAATCAGTATTAAATATTTCATCAACATCTCTTCTTTAAAAAAAGCAAAATTAATGCCAGTAAGTAAGCCACCGTGAAGTACAATTGAATGGGGTCTTATCTTAAAGTTGAGGGGAGAAAAAGTCTCATTTTGGGATCATCTGAGTTTAGTAAATAAAAGCAAATAATTTCAATGAGATAGAGTGGTTCCAAAATTTTTAAAAAGTTCCTTTTTGGAACCAGACATTGAGCCAGGTCAAACCTTCTTGGGCTCAGACAAGGTGCGACTCAGTCTTAAGTTTCATGTATTATAAAAAGGTGGAGTCTGCAGATAATAAAAAAAAATGGGTTGTGAAACTTGAAGATGGACGTCTAAAAGGCCCTTACACGACAGCTCGCGTTCTTGAAAAAATTGAGTTGGGTGCCTTTGGTGGCGATGAGTTGATTGCTTTGTACCCGGGAGGAAATTGGTTTCCGATTTCTCGCGATCCTGTTTTTTACGACAAACTTTTAGAGGTGTTGTCTAGCGATCATGGCGAGCGACCGTTAAAGCAACCCCCCAGTTCTCAAGAAAAAATCTCCTCAAAGCAAAATCAAAAAACTCATCGTTCAACAGTGAAGGCGGTGGACGCTCGGCAATTTGAAAATTCGAAAACAGTTTTATTTGAAGATTCGCAACCAGGAACCTCCTACGAGCCAGAGTCGAGTTCTGATGACGAAACAACAAAAGTGATTTTTCAAAAACAGGAACAAGGAAAAAAGCCGCCGCCGATAGAAGATATTGAA
>JAGRAB010000367.1 GCA_020435085.1 Bdellovibrionales bacterium
AGCAAGGCATTTGGGACATCTGAGCGTCATGCTCAGCTAAATAGGCAAGATCTTTGCCATAATTTGTAGGCTGAGGGAAGTGATCAACATTATTGTGGACCAGTTCTTGAATTTTAAAGACCAAAATATCTTTTAAAATAAGACCTCTAAAATTCCATGAATTTCACTATCACCACCACGAAAAATCTCCCCGGGGAGAGTGGAGCCCTGAGGGTTCTCAATATTTGAAGGTAAAACCGCTGCTGGGTTTTCTTTCACCAAACCTTCAAATTCTTCTGCAACTAATAAACGACCAGCGACTTCTTCTACATCACCACCGGAAATAGATTCAATCACCTGACGTCTCGCTTCGTGATCAAATTGTAAATTTTTATATTTCATTTCACAGCGACCAAGTACTTCGGCAGGGGCACAGTTTGCAGATCCATCATTACCATATAACAAAACACTTCCATCAGAATTTTTAGTACCGCTTAATTCAACTTTGTTTTCAACTCCTGTCAATTCAAGAGGAAGTGAGTATTCAATTTTTATTTCATTGACTCCTCTTTGGCGGATTTCGACAGCGACATTAGTAAAATATGAATATTTTATTAAACTAGCCTTAGAAACTGGAACTAAATAAACCGCCCGATGACTCTGTTGATCTTTAAAACTATTTTTTGCAAGACCTATTTGAGAATATAAACTACATGCAAAAATCATTAAAAAAATCTTTGTTTTCATAATAGGCCCCCTTAGCTTTCTTTTAATTATTCCTAAAACTTCAATTTATCAAGTCAATTTCTTAAATTCCACTCCTCTTAAATAACAAGTTGCCCTCCCCTTTCCTAAGCGATCCACTAAACCTGCTTGAAACAGTCCACTCAAATCGCGTGTCGCGGTTATTTTACTCACACTGTATCGTTTGGAATACACGACAACATCGTAAATTTTACCACGCTCCATATCACTCAGTGCGAGAACCTGCCTTCGGTTCAATGGAATTTCTTTTGCTTGAAAAGAGCTTTTTAAAAATTCAGAAGACACTTCTCTTAATGACTGATGATCTAAAGGCCCCCTCACAACTGGAGAGTTTTCAGAAGATAAACAACTCACTTCTTGGTTCAATCGATACCCCTCTTGTCCCCACTCAATCCAATGACCAAACTGTGAAAGAGCTCGACGTAATTTTCCAATAGTCGCATGTAAAAGCTTATCGTGATAAAGTGAATCATACGTGTAACCCCAGACGGACTCCACTAACTCTTGCTTTTTACGAAACACGCCCCCTTCTAACATTTTTAATAATCGCGCCATTGGTGTTGTCACTATAACTTCACTGAGATGAACATCTCCTTGGCTTGAAACTATAAGCTGCCCTCGCACAGGGCCAAGAAAAATAATTGATTTTCCAACAGGTAAGTTCAGTGCCATGGGCAAAAGTCCTAATAAACCACTTTTAAGAATCTCTGGAACTGCTTTTTGTCTTTGTCGAAATATTTGATCCATTAAATCACCAATAGGATCTTCACCAAAATTAACTTTTTCTGCATTTTCTTCATTTTCTCGATTCATAATTCGTCGATCTAAAAAATTAACTGGTGGCATCTTTTTTGGAGCTGGAGAAAAATGTTTTAAATGTTTTTCAATCAAATGCTCGAGCCCCTCTAATTGACGAAAAAATATTGTGTCCACCTGTGGGTTTAAATTAGTTTTTACACTTCGTGCGAGAGCTAAAGCCGCATGCGATTCTCCTCGGAGAAAGAGAAGGTAAGCAAAACGATGATTATACCTAACAAGCTGTCTTTGGTTCTGATTTTGATAAATTGTCTGACTGGCTTCATCAATAATAAGTCTTGCATCCGAAGCCCGTCCACGAAGTATGAGTTGTCGAGCCAACTCGAGGTAAACTTCTGATTTTGAATA
>JAGRAB010000368.1 GCA_020435085.1 Bdellovibrionales bacterium
AATAACAACAATGCAACCACAACCAACGCATTAAATATTGATGAGCTGACCACTGAAGGAAAAAAGCTTTCTGGAAATGCCACAGCCACTTACTACAATGGCTTTCGGACAGACTCCCAATCTTCTGGTGCATATGAACTTTTTGGTGCTTATGCAATCAAGCCAGGAAGTCTTCAAGTTTATCAGCTAATCAATCATCTTTATGTGAAAAATGAAGGTGAAGAAGAACTCCAAGCCTCAGACACCTCACTTCGTTTTCTCGCCAAATCACGACCTCTTTTTGACACTGACTGGACTTGGCAATATCGCATAGAAGTCACTCTTCCGATCTCACAGTTTTCACAAGATCAAGACGTCTACTCAAAGCCAGCTTTAGAGGGCCGTTTCAATAAAAGCTTCTTACAAGATCGGCTTTCCATTTCTGCTCGTCCTTTTGTTCGCCGCTATTTGAATCGTTATACGACAACCGTCAGTTCTCCTGGAGCTGGCGGTGGACGCCCTCTTATCAGTACAAAAGCTGGATTGACGTTGCTTGGAAGCTACTCTTTATCCGACAGATTATCTTTTACAGCCGTGGGTGGTTATAACGAAATCAACTATGAAAAAACAAAATATGAAAATGCTCAAAAACCTCTCGGTCAATCAGACTTTGCCACTCACCAGTATGTTTATGACCTTTCGTTGTCATATGACATTCAGCCTGGAGAATGGACCGCCACATTTGGCTATGGTCTCGACTCCATTGTCGAACGACTTGGAGGGATTGAATACCTCACTTACGATGATAAAATTGCTTACTGGTACCTTGGTGCGACCTACGCTTTTTAAAATACACCTTATCAAAATACAAAAAGAGCCACTTTGCAGTAGCTCTTTATCACTCCCCCTTAACGCACCCCAGTTGTAAAAAGGTAGCAGGGTACCTTTTTTTAGTTTTTTAAGTAGCGAGAACAAACCATTCCCATTTCAATCACTTCGCCAGATCGCTTTGTCACAGTTAAAACTGCAGGGAGAAGTGTTCCCTCTTTCACAGGATGAGAGTAAGAAAAATCCACATTTAAATTAAGAGAATCAACATAACCAAGTCGCGTTCCTGCCAAATACTCCCCTTTCGTACGACTCTCGCGAAAGCGTAAATCCACTTGCGCAGTGTAAACCATACTCCCGCTAGAAAGTGTCGCATTTTCAGCAGAAAACTTTGCAATAGTTTGACGGCCTTCTTGAACTTGAGGATTGCTCAACACCATAACTGCTACAGTTCGTGTTCCTTCTTCAGGCATCACATGATTGTAGACTTGAACTTGCAACTCCCCATCTGTAGACAAACATTTAAAGCCGTCAGCGTGTGAAAATTGAGCTCCTAAAATAAGTGCTGTAAGAATCATTAACTTTTTCATAACTTTCCTCCTTGGAATTGTTTTTCATTGATGACGGTCTTATAGGACAAAAGTCTGCAATTTTAAAAATGAATAAAAAAGCATTTATTATTCATATAATGAATTGCATAAGGGGCTCGCCTCCGCAATTAAGAGGGCCAGTTTTATTCGGGTTGCCGATTTGATCTGAGGGTGGCAACCTAAACATATGTGGATATTCCTTATTTTTTTTCTCTCAACAGCCTCTGCTACAGAATCGTGCGGTAAAGTGACCCGTGCAAAGGGAGAGGTTGATGTTCTCAGGCAAAAAACCAATGAGTCCTCTGATGTCAGAGTTGCTCTTCGCGCTAAAGAAAACTTTGATATTTTATGCAATGACGTCATTGTGACTGGCAAAAGTTCTCGAGCAAAGTTACAGCTTCGAGGACGCGGAGCTATTGCCATGGGACCCTTTGCACGCATTGAAGTTATGGGTGGATCCATGAAAAAAGCTGAGAGCACTGCAAATGAAGCTCAAGCATTAAAACTTTTTTATGGCCGTGTGAGAGCTCTCGTCGAAAAAGAATCTTCAACCCCTGAAGCCACAGATAAAAATAAGACTACAAAAACAAAAAAAAATCTGAGCTATCGGTTTCGCATTCAAACCCCATCGGCCGTTGCAGGTGTTCGAGGCACAGATTTTTTTGTTTCTTACGACCCTAATACTGCCGTCACTGAACAAGCGACGATTGAAGGCCTCGTTGACGTACAACGGTTTGCCGATCAACAAAAAGTTTCTGTAAAAAGTGGATATCAAGTCACCATAGCAAAAGATATTGAACCCGCTCCTTCAGCAACACCTCAGTCTTCTTCTCAAGAAACTTCTCAACTCACAGCTGTTCCTATTGTTCCGCAAATCTTAGAAGAAATTCGTAAAACAAGCACCCATGTTCAAAAAGATCCAGAGTTCACTTCTGCAAAAGCCGTAGAACTTCTTGGTAAGCCAGAAACTTGGACGCCTCCTCCTGATGAATTAGCACTCGATTTAAAAAATATTAAAGAAGAATTTTAAAAACGACCCCGCTGAATTGTTAGATTTTAAACCCTCCCGCCTCGATAAAACTCATTATTTCAAAAAGTTTTATACTCGTTGTGGACTTTT
>JAGRAB010000369.1 GCA_020435085.1 Bdellovibrionales bacterium
TGCTCTACCGACTGAGCTACCGAACCATTTTCATAAAAAAGAAGGTTCAAAAACTACTCCTGACACAGATAGGCTGTCAATCCATTCCCCTTACTTTGTGTAAAGACCAACAAATACAAGAAGGGCACAAAGTAGAAGCGAAAGAAGAAGGTGAGCCTTCAAAGAGGGGGAATTCTGAAATTCACGGATAATTCGGTTCATCGCTGTTAAAATATGTGCAAATCCAAGACCAAGGTGAGTGGAGAGTTAGAAGTTTTTTTATAAATTTCAGTAATTTAGCATAACTTATGAAAATGCTAGGAGAATTGCCGTGGTGCTTCCAAAACTGGGGCAAAATATGCTAAAAGATCTTTCAAGAGATAATAAAATGACACAAGAATATTTACTAAAAAACCTACAAAATAACCCATTTTTGCTCGCCCCAATGGCAGGAATTACGGACTGCTCTTTTCGCTCTTTCATGCGAGAAATGGGGTGTGGTGCAGTTATCACAGAGCTCGTTTCTGCAAATGGACTTGAATATTCTGGTGAAAAAACACGTCAACTCATGCGATTTGACGATAGTCAACATCCCATTGGTATTCAAATTTTTGGTGAAAGATTAGAGCTACTTGCAAAAGCAGCAAAAGATGTGGAGCAGATGGGTGCTGACTTTGTTGATTTGAACTTTGGTTGTCCAGTTCCTAAGGTTGTTAATAAAGGGGCTGGGTCGGCGGTTTTAAAAGACTTGATCCAACTTCAAAAAGTTTTAAGAGTTGTTAAAGAGGCTGTTGCAATTCCGGTGACAATCAAAATTCGAACTGGGTGGGACGAGAGTTCTCGCAACGCGGATCAAGTCGCACAAGTTGCTTACGATGAAGGAATCACATGGGTGGCGATTCATGGAAGAACACGAGCAAAAGGTTATAATGGATTTGCCGATTGGGATTACATTCGCTGGGTAAAAGAAAATGCAAAACTTCCGATTATTGGAAATGGCGATATTACAACAGCAGAAGTAGCGAATCAGAGGTTGGTAGAGTCAGCCTGTGACGGCGTTATGATTGGGAGAGGGTGTTTAAAAAATCCATGGATTTTTTCTGAA
Organism: Bdellovibrionales bacterium; assembly: GCA_020435085.1. GTDB lineage: Bacteria > Bdellovibrionota > Bdellovibrionia > Bdellovibrionales > UBA1609 > JABSOQ01. The sequence continues at coordinate 1,085 of JAGRAB010000369.1, forward strand.
GCCCTTCAACTCAGAAAAGAAAAGGTAAGTGAAAAAATTGAAAAAAGATTTATGTCTATGCTTTCGCGCTTACAATATCATTTGGAGCGGTCGGCAGAAGAACGAGTTCAAGTTTTACAAATAAAAAAGTTTTCAGCATGGTTTTCTGCGGGCTACCCAGAGTCAGCAAATTTTCGACGAACTGTTTTTCAAATCAAAGAGAAAAATCAGCTTCTTGAAACAGTTGAAAACTACTTTTCAAATGTCGAAGTATTTTCACAAAAAGATACAAGTCACGAACCTTTTCTTATGGGTGGTCACGGCTAAGGGCAAGTACTTCGACCAGTTTAAAAAGAATAACTGGTCGAAACACTAGTGTTTCACGTGTTCGAAGAGTTCAAAAGCGACAAAAAACGGCTTTTCTGAGAGACTCAAAATATGTCTCCCATTATTGAAGCTCGAAATTTGACTAAAAGTTATGGAAACTTTCTTGCTGTAAAAAATCTCAATTTTTCTATTCAAACAAATGAGTGCTTTGGCATTCTTGGACCGAACGGGGCTGGAAAAACAACAACTCTAAAAATGCTTTACGGGACCTCACCCCTTTCCAAGGGGGATTTATTTATTATGGGAATGAATGCGCGAAAAAATTTAAAAACCATAAAAAAAGAAATTGGTGTGGTTTCTCAAGATAACGGATTGGACCCAGATTTTACGGTTTTAGATAATCTGATTGTTTATGGTCGTTACTTTCGGATGAAGAGTCATGAGGCAAAAAGAAAAGCGAAAGAACTTTTAAGATTTATGCACCTCGATAATTATATGGATATGCCGGTAGAGTCTTTGAGCGGTGGGATGAAAAGGCGTTTAACTATCGCCAGAGCTTTAATGACAGACCCTAAAATTTTGTTTTTGGATGAACCGACAACAGGGCTTGATCCACAAGCTCGTTTATGGATTTGGGAGAATCTTCTTAATTTAAAGCGAAAAGGTGTGACGCTTGTTCTCACAACACACTACATGGAAGAAGCAGAGTATTTATGTGATAGGCTTTTTATTATCGATAAGGGCGATATTCTTTGCGAAGGTGTTCCTTCAGATCTCATTCGGTCAACTATTGGAAGTGAAGTGGTTGAGTTTCATGTAGAAATGAATGACTTAGAATATCACTTAAAGAAAATACGAGATCGTTTTGACTACCAAATTTTTAATAATCGTATTCGTTTGTTCGTCCCTATCAATCAACAGGCAAAAGATATTATTTCAGAAGTGACAAGCGATAATATTGTTGTCCGAAGGGCAAGCCTTGATGATGTTTTCTTAAAAGTAGCTGGGTATGATCCGACCTCTTCAATGGGTGATCTTTTATGAAGCAGAAATTAGCTACTGGACTCGAAGGTTTTTTTACATTTCCAAGTTTTGGCTATGGGGCTTTTGCCGTTTGGATGCGCAACTATTTGTATTTTAAATACACAATCTGGGTTTCTATTTTGTGGCTCTTTGTAGAGCCAGTTTTGTACCTGCTTGCATTTGGATATGGTCTTGGCAAGTATATCGATCAAGTGAATGGCCAGCCATACATAGAATTTTTTTACCCAGGCCTTATGATTGGGTCAGCAATGTTGGTGAGTTTTTATGAAGGAACATACGGTTGCTATACAAAACTAGCAAGGCAAAATACTTTTATTACAATCTTGCAAACACCTGTTTTAGGTCCTGAAATTGCAGTGGGTGAAATTCTTTGGGCTTGCAGCAAGGGTTTGCTCAGTGGTTTAGCTATTGGTCTTATTGGTGTTGTACAAGGTTTTTTTTCGATCATAGAATTGGTCACGCTGATCCCGGTCATCATTGCGACTTGTTTTTTGTTTAGTTCGTTTTCAGTAGGTTTGGCAGCTACTGCAAAAAACTATGACTGGTTTATGTATGCGCAAACAGCATTTATTATTCCAATGTATCTATTTAGTGGAACATATTTCCCCTTAGAAAGTTTACCTATGCAAATTCAACAATTGGCTTGGTGTTTCCCACTGACACATTCGGTTTATTTAGTAAGACAAATTTTAGTGGGTGAAATAAGTACGCTTGGGCTTATTAGTATTTCATACTTAACTATCGTGAACTTAGTCATTTTTAATTTAGCTGTATTTAGGTTCAACAAAAAATTAGTTGTTTAAATCCTGTGGCACAGCCTCATCAATAATTTTTTCAAATTCTTCATTGAGCTGATCTTCGTTCAGCTCATTAATATTAAAATCATCCTCAGATAAATTTTCCTGCTCCATGAACCCATACCAAGGGAAGCGATCAACGTTGGCAACAGCAAGGCGGTATTCACTTTCTGGTATTTTGTGATAAAAATAAAGGCGTTTGCAAATAAGAAGAATCATTTTTTGTGCAAAAGGAGAAAGCTCACCCTTCTCAAAATAAGTATAATAGCCTTTAGGGTTTGGAAGCAAAAATGCCAAAAAAGCACTTTCAAGTACACTGAGCTCACTAGGACTTTTGGAGAAGTAATGATGGGCTGCCGCTCGAATGCCGTAGATATTTGGGCCAAACTCGACAACATTCATATATTTTTCAAGAATTGTTTTTTTCGAAAATTGCTGCTCAACTCTGTGGGCAAGAATAGCTTCTTTTATTTTACGGGATAAAGTTTTTTCAGGGGAAAAGAAAATGTTTTTAACAAGTTGCTGTGTAATTGTTGAGCCGCCACGCTTAAGTCGGCCTGTTGAAAAGTTATCTCGAAGACTTTGTTTTATTTCAAACCAATCAATACCGTTGTGAGCCCAAAAGGCTCCATCCTCTGAAACAATGATGGCCTCAATTAAATTTTGAGAAATTTCCTTGAGGCGTGTGTAGTTTTGTTTTTTGGGACAAACTTCGACTTGATTCATGTTTGCAATAAAACAGGTGTTGAGAATGTTCACATCAGGAAGATTCTCCCATTGATAGTAGGCAAAGCCAGAGGCACTCAGTAAAAGAACGACAAAAAGTAACAATGAGACAGCAAATATTTTTTTAAAACTCATTGAAGCCAACCCTGCTCCTTGACCCAGCGAATACTATTTTCAATGGCAAAGCGAGCTGGTTTGGGATTTAAGCCTAATTCTTTTTTGGCTTTTTCATGGGAAAACCAATGAAATAAAGTAGACGTCCATGCATTTTCTGAATTGATAGGACCTTTTTTTCCTATAGATTCCAGACAATCACCAACTTTTCCAAGAGTGTGTACAACAAAATTGGGTAAATATATTTTTGGAGGTTCCACATCGGCACAATCGGCAATCATTTTAAACAGTTCATGAATTGTTATGTTATCACCAGCTAAAATGTATCGCTCTCCAGACCGTCCCACATCCCAAGCTTTCAAAGTTGCCGCGATGACATCTTCAATGGCAATAATGCTCACTCCTCCAAATATATAAAAAGGGAACTCGCCA
>JAGRAB010000370.1:0-2422 GCA_020435085.1 Bdellovibrionales bacterium
TATTTATGACTTGTTTGAATTGTCTTTCTTGAAGTCGTTGCCACAGCAGCTACTTTTGCGGGTGCTGCTACCATTGCTCCGATAGCCATTGAACCAAGGGAGCTGCTGGCAGCCTGTGCTCCTTGCCCAATCAATGATTTTACAAGCATTGGTGTCAGTAGCATTGCGATAGCTATGACAAAGTTCATTACAATTAATGTTAGATAATTTCCTTCAACTTTATAAATATCTCCAAATGAAAGTGCGGTGAGCATTGCTCCTAAAATTGCCCAAACAATTTTCCAACTTGCCACCTCGATCATTCCTTTAAATAGATTTGCGGTAATCTGGCTAGTAGAGGAAAAGAGGTTGAACAATAGCAACATCGGAGCAGAAACCATAAAAAAGATCCAAAAGAAGTGATACATCGCAATCGTAAGATATCGAGCTATGTACAAAATCAGGTAACTCAGGAACGAAAGAATAGCGATAAGTAAAGTGTTAAACTGCAAAAGAATAGTAGTTGGAGAAATTGAATACTCTTTGGCTTTCTCCTGAGCCATTCTAACAATGTTATCAAGCGAGTTTACTGAATCAATTCTTTCCGTGATTCCATCAGCAATATACAAAATTGCATTGCTGATGTCTGGTAGAGCAACAAGCAGCAATGTTGAGATCACGGCTCTTTTTAAAATATCCAGAAATTCTACATAGCCTCTTCCGCTTTTGAACCATTGTAGTGTAATAGCTAGAGCAAAAAATACGGGTAGCATCAAGTAATAAAGGCGTGCAAATTCTTGATGAAGATCCTTCATCAGGGGGCCTAATATTTCAAACTGTAACATAGTTACTTCCCTGCCAGAGGTTGCAATTTGGGTTCTTGAGGTAAGTCTCCAAGAGCGTTCGAAAGACTTTCGTATTGAGTTTTAAATTGGGCTGATTCAAGTTTGCTGCTTCTGTTTTGCATAGCGATGTTTTCGCCCATCATTTTAAGCATCATAGAGTTTGTGCGTAGTACTTGGGTACTTACTCCTATAAGTATTGCCACAGATTGAGCAGTAAGCTTAGCGGCTCCTTTTTGGTTTACCAAAGCGGCATGAGCTAGAATTCGTTTACTTTCTTCGTCGGCTTGATCGGCAAAATTAAATAATGAGCCATTCATTGAGATGCTTTCGGCGACTGACTGATCATGAGCCGCTTGTAGTCGAGCCTCGGCTGTTTCGGGAATGACTCCATATAGATCTTCGATGGCTCGTAGGACCTTGTCTGCTGTATCTAAATTTCCATAAATTCCAGGGTTAAATTTTGGATTGATCATTTGAATGATTGCCAATCCTTGCTTAATCCCTTGGTTTATGTCCTTCATAATTCCCAAAGTGTCGCTTCCTGTAGAAAGGATCTTCTGGAGCTGTGCTAGCTGCTGTATGGCATTGGCTAGAATCTGCACCAAAACAGCAACATCTCCTCCAAAAAGATCAGCTTTTGCTGGCTTTGGAAACGATAAAAAAGAAATCATTATTAATGCTAGTGTTCCGTGTTTTAAAATCTTCAAATAGCCTCCTTAATGCTGTGTTATCCCGTGGGGATAATTAGAGGCTGCATTATTGATGGCCTCCTTGAAATTTAATCCGCTCTTCATTAGTTCGCCTAAGTGGTGGTTGTCGGCAGCGTCACTTGTAGCAAGCCAATATTCGAGGGGGGTGGGGTGTACTTGGATAACCTGACTCTCAAGTCCTTCAATTAAGAAACCTTCAGAATAATGACCTTTTTTTTGTTTTAAAGATTGAATGAGTTCCAACTCTTGATCATTAAGCTTTAACGTCCTTTTCAGTACATCGATATCTCCACGCTGTAACATCAAGATTTTTGTCGCTGTATTATTTAGGATAGCTGATCCAATAGGAGAGTTTGCTATCTCCTCGATACCTTGAGTGATAAAGGTGATTCCTGATCCAGTTTTTCTGAGTGTTCTAGCGGAATACTCCATAAAAGAAGCGGCCGCTTGAGACTTTAAGAGCTCCCATGCCTCATCTAGAATGATTCGCTTTTTAGTACTTTTATCACCTTCTACTTGCGTGAGAATGAAATCTGTCAAAGTTAAAATCATGACGCTCTGAAGATCTGGATATTGAGAAAGCCCTTTTAAATCAAAGGAGCAAATTTCAGCATTTGTTCTGAGTTCTCCGTGTCCATCTAAAAGTTTTCCGTATGGTCGATCCCCAGTCCAGATATATAACATTTTAGCAATTCGCTTAAGACTGTCTTCTGTTGAATTACTTAAGCTCATTTCTAGATCTGACAAGACAGGAAGTCTTCTTGTTTTTTTAGATTTCTCATAAAGATCAATGATTTCTTTCTCCAGTTGAACCTTGGTGAGCTTATCAACTTTATCGGTTTGTTCGTCGCTAACCATGCACTCAATCATTGAGATTAGAGATTTAAT
>JAGRAB010000370.1:2489-4827 GCA_020435085.1 Bdellovibrionales bacterium
AGGTCTATTTCAATATACTGACCGTCTAGAGAATCAGTTAGCTTCTTGTACGAGCCACCGATATCAATAATAAAGACTTTAAGGCCTCGTGCCATTTCCTGTAAGAGGATGCAGTTATTTAAAAAGCTCTTCCCTGAGCCAGAAGATCCTGTCACTAAGCAATTATAGTTGGTTAATTTAGAATCAAATGGGTCAAAGCCAATCAATCCATTTAGACGATTCCTAAAGACGACTACTGGATTTCTGTCACCTTTCCTTGGCCCATAGATAGGTAGAAAGTCTGCTAAGTTATTCGTTTTCATTTTTTTACCACGCTCAAAGTTTAAAGGTGCATAAGGAAAATTGCCTTTAATCACTTTCCAAGCGCCAACACTTTCTTCTAGAGCCTCAGCTCCTTGGAGAGATCTAAAGCGCGATAAGACATCTCTAACTTGTCGATTTAGAATTTTGTTCCCTTCATGTGTTGCTTCTTCCTTTAAGATAATATTCATCTGTGATAAGAATATTTTTTGTCCTGTATTTAGAAGTTCACGAATTAATTCCTCAGTCGAGTTTAGTTTTGACTCGCTTTCAAGATCGCTAGCTTTTCCTGCCTGATTCGCAGCAAGAGAATGGGCCATTTTACGCTTTTGTTGTAAGCGAGCCATTTCAGAACTTTGATAGGGAACATGAAATGCCAAAACCATTGAGTAATGAAAGGGCATTCGTAAAAATGAGCTAAGCTGTCCTGCGAAGGTATTTTCAGGAAGAGTTTTTAGACTAATCACCCTATGATAATACTGATCTAAGGTGAACTGCTTTAAATCAAGTATTAAATCACCAAAAACGAGTTGCTCTCTTGGCGACGAGTTTGAGAGCCATTCGGCGTCTTCAAGAACCGACTCATCAATCAAGATATCATTTACTTTTTGAATATTTGGTATGTGCAAATCACAACTTCTTTTAGGATTAAAAAACTTATAGATGTCTTCAAGCATTGTATTATTGTCTAAGATAGATGTTTTTAGTCCTAAAGACTCAAAAGTAGTCTGGAGTGACTCCAAATCCTGAGAAACTGACTCAAAAAGCTCCTGGTATTCATCAGTGTTTATCTGTACGAAGTTCTCCTTCTTTTTTAAAATCGAAACAGTCTTTTTGCTTTCTGCTTTACGTCTAAGTATGACTTTCAGTTTTGGCCGGAAAAGAGTCTGCTCATCTATGTCTTTTTCAATAATTTGATCTCTTGAGGAGGCTAGGTCGGTAATGAGGGGGTGAACGTCAACACTCCTTAGATTTCTGTGGTCTGTGGCAAATTTTGAGAAATTTGAATCAACATCTATGAGAAATTGAATGTAGCTTCCCTCAGAAATTGAATTTAGACAATTTCTCATTGAAACAGTTAAAGCATTAACTGAGTTATCATCCATGCACTCAATGTCTATCAATTCGGATTCAAAGCCACAAACAAGGGATGAATCTGACAAAACAATATGAGGTATGGGTTTGCTAAAAAAGTCCCAGTAGGGTAGATCTTCGCATAGCGCAGATTCCTTTTCTTTAAATAGTCTCATTGTTTACTCCCATATTTAGTGGTCTGTATTTTAAATCAGACTTTCCAGCTAGTTTGATTGAGCCTTGAGCAATATATTCTCCTAGGTGCTGGATATAGTTGTCCGGTTTATCCTTTTTTAGAAAGAATAAGGATGCTGCGATTAGAGAGGTAGATCCCCAAACTAGAGAGTACCGATAGCTTGATGAGCCAAAAATCAAATTGGTGATAGCCAAGTTCATAAAGATAAATAGCAAATCAGGCAGTTCAAATCCAAAAAGCTTATTTTTTGTATCAAGGCTACGCGGCACAGATGTAGTCAGTAATCCCTTATCATCCATGGATCATCTCCTAGTGAACCGTCTGAGAAATAAAATCGACGATGGCTTGGCTCCCGAAGCCAAAAATACAACCCATTACAGCGTAGGCTATATGCTGTTTTGCATTTTGATTGCCTGTAAAAAAAGAAATTGCAGCCAGTGCAATACCAATGACAGACAATACGGGAAGAATAACCCCTGTTAATTTGCTTTTTAGTCCGATTAGGCTTGATTCGAGACCTGCAAATGCAAATTCAGGTAGAGCGAGACAAGCAAATACAAGTGCGACCGTAATTATATTTATTTTATTATTCATTTTTAACTCCTTTTAAGCGACGCTTAAGTTGGCGTTGGATTGCTGATTAATTTGCGAGTCTGGAGTCAAATTCATAAAGATAGGCTGCGAGAATAAATCAAAGGCTAGCATAGTAATTTTTTTCTCATTAATTACTGCACCGTTACCTACAATACTCCAGTTATACTTTCTATT
>JAGRAB010000371.1 GCA_020435085.1 Bdellovibrionales bacterium
ATAATCATGGGCATGGTACTCACATTGCCGGAATTATTGGAGCCGAAGGTGGTAATGGTATTGGCATAAGTGGTGTCGCACCTAAAGTCAGCCTGATGATCTTAAAATACTATGACCCAAAAGCACCTGGGGTTAATAACCTCATGAATACGGTGAAAGCCATTGATTACGCCGTAAAAATGAATGCACTCATTATTAATTATTCTGGAGGTGGGCTTGAAAAATCCCCTCAAGAAATCGCCGCCATTCAACGAGCCAAACAAAAAGGCATTCTCTTTGTAGCCGCTGCAGGAAATGAGCAATCCAACTCTGATATCCATGGCTACTATCCTGCTGATTATGATCTTGATAATATTATTTCGGTGACAGCCATCGATCGTTCTCGAAAAGTTTTAGACTCTTCCAATTATGGCGTGAATTCTGTCGACTTAGCAGCTCCTGGCAATAATATCTACTCACTCCTTCCTGGTGGAAAATATGGTTATATGACAGGAACTTCTCAAGCTACAGCTTTTGTCACAGGTGTTGCAGCACTCGTTATGGCTCAAGATCCTGATTTAAGAAATGCAGAAAAAATTGTAAAATATTTGACCCAAACTGGAGATATTGACCCACAGTTGATTGGTAAAACTCGCTACAATAAAAGGCTCAACTCTTATAAGGCTTTAGCTATTAAAGATAGTGATTCCACTTGGAATGGAGTTCGACTCGGAAATTCAGCCAATATAAATAATAACGCCTTTGTGTCTGATCCAAAGCTTGCAAAAGAAAGCGTTGAAACTTCTTCTGGATTGGAAAGCAGCTTTGCCTCTCAAACAAGAAGTATCTTAAAGCATCTCCAACTCAAAGTTGCCGATGAAAATAAACACCGTCAACCAAGCGATAACACCTCTCAAAAGCCTTTATAAGCGTGTCACTCGAGCGGCAAATGTTAAGAAGGCAAGGGCTGCCCCCACACCAATAAGGTTGCGGCCTTCAGGGATAAAAAATCCGATAGTTATAATAACTGCTGAAACAAAAAGAGAAATATAAAAAGGTCGAATAAGCCTTCTTCTTCGATTCTTTCGTTTCTTTTTTGGAGGTTCTTTCTTAAAGGAAGTCTCTGCAAGTGTTTGAATTTTGGAACGCGTCTGCTCAATAATGGGATCACTGCCAATGGCTTCTTCTAGTTGAGAGTACCTTTGCGAAGCAAAACTCAAAAGATTCAATTTCCGACATTCCTTTAAAAAGTCCTCATGTCTTTCATTATTTTCAAAATCATCAAGAACTTTCTGCCACAAATCGCGAACACTTTTTGAAGACTGAACACCTTCTTTTTCGTCTCTGATTTTTGCATGGAGCTTTTCAAAAACAACACCACATTTTGTACACTCAGTATTTTTCAATGAATTTTTAAAACCACACTGCTGACATTCAAAGGTTTCCTCAAGAGAGCCCTCACTAACTTTTGGCTCTGAAGTCTGAGCTGTCTGTTTTATATTTGAAGGTGAGACTCTTGTATCAGAAGATGAAACTTGAATCCATGAAACCGGAAACCCAATGAGTTCCTTTTGTTTTAA
>JAGRAB010000007.1 GCA_020435085.1 Bdellovibrionales bacterium
TTCATCTAATCCTGATGCACCCAACATTTCAACAAAACTTTTAATCGTTTCTTCATGGTAATTAGCTACACGCACTTTTTTATCATCAACCACCAAACCAACTGTCAAATTTGGATCTTGTGTAGCAATACCAGTCGGGCATCGATTCGTATTACACAATAATGCTTGAATACAACCTAAAGCCATCATCATGGCACGTGCAGAATTACAAGTATCCGCACCTAAAGCTATGGCTCTTGCAATATGAAATCCAGAAGTAATTTTTCCAGAAGCAATTAGCTTTATATATTTTCGAATATCTAAACCATTTAGAATATTATGTACAAAAGCCAATCCATCAATCATTGGTGCTCCAATATAATTTGAAAACTCTTGAGGTGCTGCTCCTGTTCCGCCTTCTCCGCCATCAACCGTAATAAAATCTGGATAGATATCTAAATGAATCATCGCCAAACAAATAGATATAAACTCACTTTTATGACCTATACACAATTTAAAACCAACAGGTTTTCCGCCAGACAGATCGCGAAGTTGTTTCACAAATTGAAGAAGTTCAATAGGTGTAGAAAAAGCCGTGTGGGCTGGTGGGGACAAAACAGATTGCCCGACAGGAACATCGCGAATTTTCGCAATTTCGGGAGTGACTTTTACTCCAGGGAGAATTCCCCCATGACCAGGTTTGGCTCCTTGCGAGAGTTTAATTTCAATCATTTTCACTTGTGGTAGAGTCGCTCTTTTTTGAAAAGTTTCAGGGTTAAAATGACCATCTTTTGTTCGACAGCCAAAATATCCCGTACCAATTTGCCAAGTGAGATCACCCCCAGGTTGTAGGTGGTAATCACTGATGGACCCCTCTCCAGTATTATGGGCAAAGTTTCCAAGTTTCGCGCCACCATTTAAAGCTAAGATGGCATTTTTTGAAAGAGCTCCAAAACTCATAGCAGAAATATTGAGTAAACTTGATGAATAGGGTTGCTTGCAATCAGGCCCTCCGACAGTGACTCTAAGATCTTCGTAATTAATATGTTTTGCAGTAATAGAGTGGTTCACCCATTCATAACCAATATCTTCAACATCTAGCTGTGTTCCAAAAGGAACAGTATCAAGATCTCCCTTTGCACGTTGATAAATAATAGATCGTTCATTTCGATTAAAAGGTCTTCCATCCGTATTGCTTTCAACGAAATATTGACTAATTTCAGGCCGAACCGACTCTAAAATATAGCGAAATCGACCAAGAACGGGGAAGTTTCGACGAATTGTATGCTTTTCTTGGATGATATCGACAATGCCAAGATAGGAAATAAATAATAAAATTCCAGTAACAAGTGCATGAACAGGTCTATAGGATTCTGGAAGTATTAAGAAACCAGAAATGATAACGACTAGGAAAAAGACGAGAGCTATGTAAAAATACTTTCTCATGAAGAAACCTCGAGTTGTTGATAAAAGAAAGTTTAGCAGTGAGAATGATAGGACTCAAACTGAAATATTAGGGTGTGTTGACGTTTCATCTGCTACTTTGAACACGCCCTCATGAAGAAAGGCCATTTTTGTGCAAGTAGATGATGTTATTCATTTTTGGTTTTCTGAAGTAAAAAGCAGTCAGTGGTGGAAAAAAGACCTTCAGTTCGACCAAGAAGTGGGCCGTCGTTTTATCAATCATCATGCTGCAGCGACGAAAGGAGAGTTGGATTCTTGGAGAAATATTCCTGAAGGAAGACTTGCTGAAATTATTATTTTAGACCAGTTTTCTCGTAATATGTTCCGAGATCAGCCCAAGGCTTTTGCTTTTGATGGGATGGCATTACTTTTAGCACAAGAAGCGGTGAGGTTTGGGGCTGATAAAGCCCTGAACTTTTCACAAAAGTCATTTTTATATATGCCATTTATGCACAGTGAATCTTTAAAAATGCATGAAGTAGCAGTTGAGTTATTTTCTCAACCGGGTTTAGAATTCAATCTTGATTTTGAATACAAGCATAAAAAAATTATTGAACGCTTTGGGCGATACCCACATAGAAATAAAATACTTGGTCGCTTATCAACGTCAGAAGAAATAGATTTTTTAAACGAACCCGGGTCGTCTTTTTAATAAGATTAATAATGAGAAGAAAATGTAAGTATAAAAAGCAAGAACTGCCCCCTTTATCCGTAATTTAAAGGGTAGTTTATAAGCTTATACTAAAAATTCGTTTTTAGTCTACTGCGTTAATCGTTTTTTTGTGAAAGTTTATTTTAGAATTTGTGTAATAATATTTCCATCTTTTTGCTGGAGGGATCTGGCTTTCAAAATCACATGGAACTAAGGAGGGGGATTGTGGTTCGGTTTTCAATATCAGTTTTAATTGGATTTTTATTGAGTTTGAATGCGTGGGGTTTTCCGAGAGCTCCATTCGACGCCCTAGAAGTTGAAGTGACACCTACTTACAGTCTTACAGATGTGAACTTTGACTTTAATGGAATTGTTGCTCTTTCCAACTGTTCGGCTTCAGTCGTTCGATTTTCAGGACAACCAAAAACATCAAAAGCATATGTGCTGACAAATGGGCACTGTATTTCTCCTTGGGGTGGCTTTTTACAGCCAGGGGAAGTTGTTTATCGACGAAATGACTCCCGATCTATGCGTGGCTTTATCAATAGGGAAAATCAAGTGAGTTTGAGAGCCGAAATGTTAGTTTATGCGACAATGACAAATACAGATGCGGCCCTTTATCGACTGACAAGCACATACCAAGATTTGGAGCAATTAGGAGTTTTTAGCTATGAGTTAGCTTTTGAGGCTCCTGAAATTGGGCAAAACATTCAGATTCTTAGTGGCTATTGGAAGGCCGGCTTTCAATGCCACGTAGACGGACTAATCTATGAACTCAGAGAGGCTGGATGGACATTTCATGATTCTATTCGGTACTCCGACTCTGGATGTGAGATTTATGGTGGAACATCAGGTTCTCCAGTCATTGCAGAGGGAGAAAAGGTTGTTGTCGGTGTTAATAACACAGGCAATGAGTCGGGGCGAGAGTGTACAATGAATAATCCTTGCGAAGTAGATAAGGATGGAAATAAAACTGTAATCCCTGGGCGAGGCTATGCTCAGCAAACGTACTGGTTTTATAGTTGCCTTTCAGAGGATTTTAATATCGATCTTTCTCGAGAGGGATGTCTTCTTCCTCAAGGAAATAATTAAAATTTTTCAAAACTTCAGTATTGGGTGTTTGAGTATATTCAAACACCCAAATCTTAACAAATTCTGAAGGTATATATCCTTTCAATAGATGCCATCCTTTGCTAATCTTCCGGAGAAAAGTTCATACTGAGGAGATTGGAATCTGTGATAGATTCGAACTTGGGTTATAAAAATGATGAATTATTGAGTGCCTATATTCAAGCAATTCATCCAAATGCAATGGTATCAATCACGAGCATTTCTGGTGAGATTCTTTCGGTAAATGATTATTTTTGCCGTGCAACAGGTTATTCGAGAGAGGAGGTCATAGGATCAAATCATAAAATATTTCAGAGCTCGTACCATTCAAAAATATTTTTTGATGATATTTACAATATTGTAAAGTCTGGAGAAATTTGGCGCGGAAATATTAAAATGAATGCCAAAGATGGGTCATCTTTTTGGATGGATCTTACAATTTCACCAATAAAAAATAAAGAATCTAAAATTATTGGTTATTTAGGAATCCACTATGATGTGCGGGTTCAAAAAGATATTGCTGAAAAAATTCGAGCCAGCGAATCACAATTAAAAAGAATTCAAGAAGATTGGATTACGACAAGAAACTTATTAGAGACAATACTGGATTACATGCCAGGTCCAGTTTATTCAAAGGCTAAAAGCGGGGAGTACTTATTTATCAATAAGGAGTTTTTAAATAGTGTCAAAATGAAGGTGGATGATCCTATTGGAAAAACAGATTATGATATTTTTGATAAAGAGACTGCTGAAGCATTGAGAAAAAATGATAAAGAAGTCATGGAAAAAAGAGTGGCTCATGAAAAAAAAGAAATGGTTCCTCACCCAGATGGTACTGTTCGTGAGTATGAAAGCTATAAATTTCCAACATTTGACAGTTATGGAAATGTACAAACATTAACTGGAATTTCATTTGATATTACTGAAAAACAAAAAGCAGTCAGAGAACTTCAAATAGAAAGATCAAGACTTATTCAAGCTTCAAAAATGACCTCTTTAGGTGAAATGGCTGGAGGGATTGCCCATGAGATTAATAACCCTTTGGCCATTATACAGGGTTATACTAAAAGGTTGGAGTCATTATTTTTCGATGACTCTACAGATAAAGCGGGGTTAGCTCAAAAACTGACAACAGATATTTTAAAGGCAATCGAAAGAACAAGTAAAATTATTGAAGGTTTAAGAAGTTTTGCTCGAGATGTGAGTGATGAACAGTTTCAGCCAGTTTCTGTGAGAAAGATTATTGATGATACTCGTACCCTTTGCCGGTCGCGATTTTTAGAGTGCAATGTTGAGTTGATTATTGAGATTGAAGAGGAGTATCAGGTTTATTGTCAAGAAATTCAAATTTCTCAGGTTTTATTAAACCTACTTGGGAATGCTCTTGATGCCACAATGGAGAATCCTAATAAAAAGGAAGCCTCTGTAGTGAAAGTGCAAGTCAATTCTGAAAAAGTGGGTGGTGCTAAATATGTGAAAATTCAGGTAATTGATTATGGGCAAGGGTTTATTGGAGAAGCAAAAGAAAGATTTTTGGAGCCATTTTTTACGACAAAGTCGTCAGGAAAAGGAACTGGGTTGGGGTTAAGTATATCAAAAGGTCTTATTGAAAAGCATAATGGGGAATTAAGCATAGTTTCAGATGCAAACCCAACAATTATGGGTGTGAAGATTCCTAGATACCAAGAGGGAGATGGAATTCTCGAAAAAGGAGGTATCACTTACTATGCGAAGTGATTACTCGGGGATAAAATTTCTTATTGTCGATGATGAGTCAGATATAAGAGATTTTTTAAGATGGGAGTTTGAAGATCGCGGAGGCAAAGTTTTTGATGCTGAAGACATGGAAAGCGGGCTTCAAACATTTAAAAAAGTAAAACCAGACTTCTCACTTTTGGATATCCGAATGCCAAATGGGACCGGCGTGGAACTACTGACTCGATGTAAGCAAGTTTATCCAGAACTATCTATAGCACTTATGACCGGGTTTACAGAAATTTCTACCATTCAGATTTATGCAGCAGGTGCCTGTGATATTTTTATGAAGCCAATTCAATATAAATTATTATTTCCAAGAGTGGATCGAGAGTTACTTCCTCTTGAGGAGAAGTTTATCATTACTGGTGAAAGATATATTCACGCGGAAATTGTCGTTAAGAGAAACTTTGAGGAGTGTCAAAAGACGG
>JAGRAB010000372.1 GCA_020435085.1 Bdellovibrionales bacterium
CTTTGCGCAGCTCTTTAGGTGCAATAAAAATTCGCTCTAATTCGCGAGGGCCGAGCATCATGATTTCACCGCGCTCGAGACTACCAATTTTGAGTGAGCCAATGGCCACACGCTGCAGTTTTTTAACATCAAAACCAATTTTTTCAAACATGCGACGAACTTGTCGATTTTTACCTTCGGCAACAGAAATTCGAACCCAGTCATATTGTTCAGAGCCACGCTTGACTCGCTCAATATACATAGCTTTGACTCTTCCTCCGATGATTGAAACACCAGTTCTTAATTTTTGAAGTTGGGCTTCTGTTGGTTGGCCGTCAAGTTTTGCTAAATATGTTTTTGGAATCTCTTTGCTGGGGTGGATGACTGACTGTGCAAAATCACCATCTGTAGTCATGAGGAGAAGGCCCTCTGTATCCCAATCAAGTCGACCAACTGGAAAAATTCTTTCTCGAACTTTTGGAAAAAAATCACGAACAGTGGGGCGGCCTTCAGGATCAGAGAGCGTTGTCATTACATGTTTTGGTTTATAAAAGGCAATATATAAATGTTTTTTGGTTTGTGGTTTTAGAGGTTTTCCATTGACGACAATGCGGTCTTTTCCAGGTTGGACGCGAACACCTAACTCATAAACGGTTTTACCATTCAATTGTACTTTTCCGTCTTGGATCCACTCATCGGCTTTACGGCGACTGGCAAGGCCACATTCTGAGATATATTTATTTAATCTTACTTCGGTAATGGGCGGGCGTTTTGCCATTTTTGCTCATTTCGTTCTAAATACTGAGAGTTCTTATTGAGCATATATTCAATATTATTCAATAAAAGCAAGAGAAGCTTATCTCTATGAAAGATATTTCTTAGTGCAGACTGTCCTTTTTTCAGGAGGGCCGGAGCTATTTTATAACCTTCGGGGTGTTGAGAGCTCAAAAGATGATAGACCTTTTCTAATTGATCAACAAGTTCCTGGTAAAAAGGATCTGTCTGTGGATCAATGAAAAACTTCTCTAGAGATTTTATGGCATAAAAAAGCTCTGGAAATGAGGAAATTTCACGAGTTTGTAAGGTGCCAGCAGACTTGAAGAGGTGCCCCTGGGTCATTCGGCCAAAATACCCTTCATCTGAAAGAGTGAAGTAGGTTGTTCGTAGAGACTCAATTCGAAGGATTTGTTGTCTTCCAGGCATAAGCTCCATGAAGGAGGTATATTCAAGGTCGGCAAGGGGTTTAAGGGGGACAAGCAAACCATCATGTATTTTCATGAAAGGGCTAAATAATCGCACTTGAAGCCCGCCCGTTGTCAATAAACTCAAGGCAAGAAACTTATTGTTTTCTAATGGAAGAACTTGATGTTTTTGTAACGGAGCTTCTGCGGATAAGTATTTTTCAATGATTTTACGTCGAGAACTTTCTGCATCAACGTGGAGGACTTGAAAATGAGGAATCCATTCTAATTCAATTTCACTCCCTTTAAGAAGCCCCTCATTTTTGAATATTTGAATAAGGCTTAATATTTCTTGCTTTAAGGGATTTATTCGCTCTTGCCAAAACTGAAATTGGAGACAGTCATCAAAAAAAGATTTGAGAAGAGAACTATTCAATTCACTGCCTGGTTCACAAGCATTTTTTAAATAATGATAAAGAGTTAATCGCACAAGTGATTGTTGTGGGTCTTGTGAATAAAGGAATTGGGTAATTTGAGTGACAGAGGTCATAATTTAACGATAGATTTAAAGTGTTTACCACGTCTAGAAAAAAATTAAGTTTGTGGATAAATAAGCTCATTTTTAGGGCTCAAATAATGAAAATGGAGGGGTTATGTCGCGAGAGATTCATCGAGATTTATTTGGAGGCTCATTACGTCCCAGTAACGACACAAATACACCTCAAAAATCACCATCTGTTGGTTTTTCGCCCTCATTTGAAGTTCGAGAAGAGGATTGGCGTTTGGTGATACATCAACTCGAGCAGTTGAAACGTAAAAATCAAGATTTAGAGTCAAAATTAGAGGCATTAAGCTCTCGGACAATGGATTTACTGAGAGGGGCGAAAACTCGTATTGAACGAGTGGGGGCAGCCACTCAAAGAGTGGAAGAGGCTGTTAAGCTGAAGTTTCAAGAAGTGGCTGGAAAAGTCTCAATGCTAACAAGCAAAGTCACTGAAAGAAAAGTGGCAGATGCAAAAATTGAAGAATTAATTGAGCGTCATAATCTCGCACTTCAAAATTTTGAGTTAAGAACCCAGCAGTTGCAAAAATTAATTTCTGAGCAACAAATGCAACTTATGGGGTATAAGTCGACTTTGAGTGAGGCTCAGAGAGAAATTTCTCGGTTGAAACGAATATAGGGAATTGTTTAGAACAAACCTTTTAATATTTACAAACCAGCTCTAAAAAAAGGCCAGTACGACATAATGTTCGCTGAGTGAACATAAATTGTCTGTTTTTAACTATTCTCATTGATTTATAGGTATTCAGTTTTATAGTGAGCAAAGATTTTAATTTCACATTTGAAGGAGATAGATATGAGTTTAAAAATGTTTTTTATCGCAGTAACTTTTCTTTTCAGTGGGTACTCTTTTGCAAATACAGACTATTCTGGTGCTATTAAAGCAGACCAAGTCAGAGCGAAAATTGAACCTTCACTTTTTGCTATGGACGGAGTGAACTCTGTAAGTGTCAGTTTGTGTGATGCTGAAACTGGTGATCTTATTACAGACTACCAAGACTCAGGTGAGTTTTGTGTTTTAGTAACAACAAGCGATGCTGAATCACTTGCAAAAGTTCGAGAGCAATATCCTATGGGAGGTCGAACTGACGGCGTATTTGTTACGTCTATCAATGCTGGAGATATTGTAGTTGAGCCACGCTTTACTATTGGAAATTAATGATTTAAAAACTTATTAAGTATGGATATTTTATCATGTCATGATGCCAGAGCATTTCTTCAAGAAGCTCTGGCATTACATTATAAAAATAAAGGAAGAGTAAATATATCTGATTTTTCTCGACGAGCGGGGTTTCTCTCTCGAAGTTTTGTTGGTGAATATTTATCGGGAAAAAAGGGTTTATCTGTAGATGCACTCAAAAGGATAAAAGCAGCCTTAAAGCTCCCAAGGGATTATATCCGTTTTTTTGAACTACTTGTCTACTTAGAACAGCCCGAGCTTCGGCCTCGTTACTTAACAACAGAAAAAGTTTTAGAAAGTATCGAGCAAATAAAATTACAGTTATTAAAAAAAGTATCTCAACCGTCAGAGATTAAAAAACTTATCCAACGGCCAATAGCTTTACAAATTTATGCTGCTATGGGTTCAGTGACAGATGGTGCTACGTTGGAAGAAATATGTTTTCGTTCACGAGTGAAAAAATCTATTACTGAAGAAGTTTTGTCTTTATTTATTCAACATAACCTCGTTGAGATAAAAAATGAAAAGTACTTCCCGATTGCTTCACGGTTAGACTATTTTAATGTCACTGAGCCAGAAGGGTTGGCTAAAATGATAGAGCAGGTCTGCCTTGATATTAAGTGGAATGCAGCTGATATTATTTCTGATCCAGGTGGTAATTTATTCTATACAGCTTTTTCAATGAGTCGGAGTCGTCGCATGGAGTTTCGACGTGAGTTACGAGAACTGATTTTTGATTTGATTGATCGCTACCAGGAAGAGCCTGGCGACTATGTTCAAAAAGTCTTTTTTTGTTCACACTAGGGATTGTTCAAAATTCATCGTACTACTTGAGGACACTCTTAAGGCGAGAGGAAAACTCAACTTCTGACTCAAAACCTGCCAGGGTTAGATTTTTGAGTAAAATTCCGTTTTTAGAGTAGAATACAAACCATGGTAAACCTGGAATATTGTACTTTTTCTGGAGAGTTTTAAACTCAGGGGTTGAAGCATCTGTTGCATCAAACTTGAGCCATACAAATTGGTCTTTCAATTTTTGAATTTCTGGCTGAGGGAATGTCTTTACTTCCATTTCAACACAGGCAGCGCACCAATCGGCAAAAAAATCAATCACGACAGCTTTTCCGCTTTGAGCAGCTGAAGCTAAGGCCTCTTCACTATAGGGTTGCCACGGAAGAACCTTTGTATCCCATTTTTTATGAACTTCACTTTGTGGAGTCCATTGTGAAAAAACGGGGCGAATGTAATAAAAAGAAAGTGCAAGCATCGCAGTACCCATAATTATTTTTATGGAGACCATCCAGGGGCCAGCTTTGGGTAATTTTTGAAGAGCTTGGCTGAAAGTTCCAATCACTAAAAATATTTGTCCCATGCCAAATGCAAACGTAAAAAGTAAAAGAAATCCAAGAAGAAGATTTTGTGTTTTGGCTACATAGGCAAGAAGAGCCACCAAAACTGGGCCAACACAAGGGCTAGCAAGGAGTCCTGCTAATTGGCCTGTAACAAAAGCACCAACCCAACCTCCTTGATTTTTATGAAGACCAAGGCGGTTTCTTATAAATACAGGAACCTGTAATTCATAAACGCCATACATGCCTAGAGCGAGAATAAAAAAGAGAATGCCAAGTCCAACAGCAACGGCTGGATGTCCAAGGAAACTTCCAAAAAGCGCGCCAGTAGAAGCCGCTAATAATCCTAAAAGTGAATAGGTGAATGCAATTCCCAGAACATAACTAAAAGAAAGTCCAAGCCCAGCAATCTTTGAATGTTCTTTGGTGCGAGTTCCAAGAACGGCCATCGTAATAGGAATCATTGGAAAAATACATGGTGTAAAGCTTGTAAGAATTCCTGCAATAAATACAATCAAAAAAGTCATCCAAAGACTATTATCAAGGTAACTTTCTAAAAGTGATGGTTGTGTAATAGGTTCTAGTTTTTTAAAACCTTGAGCCCAAATACTGTTGCCTCCAGAGATTTTTACATCGAAGGAGATGGGAATTTTTTTTGGAAGCAAACAATAAGTATTCGTACAAGCTTGATAAACTAATTCTAAATTCAAAGTTTGATTTCCGTTGGGCGCATTCTCTGTGATGCCAATAACAGCAGAAATTTCCCCTTTTCCTTCTGTCATTCCTTTTTTATTTTTTTTGGAGACAGGGTCAAAAAAGTCAACGAGAGGATTTATTTTGGGAAGAGTTACTTGAACCCAGTCATCATTAGTAAGAATTCGAAATTGAG
>JAGRAB010000032.1 GCA_020435085.1 Bdellovibrionales bacterium
CTTCCTCCTCGCGCCTCCATGCAAAATCAATTGCTTTGAGTATAAATATCAAAATCTTAATTTTTATAGATAATCGACGATTCTCTCAAATACGTCTTTGGGTTCTCCCGTACCATCTATAACTCTTAAGTTTCCTTGCTCTTTATAAAAGTCCTTCAATGGACGGGTGCTCTCTTCATACGCCTTCAAGCGATTAGCAATGACATCCTCTTGATCGTCTTTACGCTGAATTAAAGGCTCTCCTGTAATATCACAAACCCCAGGTGTTTTAGGTGGGTTAAACTCCAAGTGATATACATGTTTTCCATCCGCAGTCATTCTTCGGCCCGTAAGTCGCTTCATTAAAAGCTCATTGGGAACTTCAAGAAAAAATGCGTTATCAATTTTCATCTCATACTTATCAAGCAAGACATTTAATGCTTCTGCTTGGGGAACTGTTCTTGGGAAACCATCTAAGATAATATCTTTTCCATTTTGACGAACAAGCTCTTCTTCAACCATTCCAACAGTTACGGAATCAGGGACGAGGTCTCCTTTATCCATATACTTTTTTGCTTCCAGCCCAAGCGAAGTCTCATTTTTGATCGCTGAACGAAATAAGTCGCCCGTAGAAATATGAGCCATGCCCTTTTTTTCTACCAACATTGCAGACTGAGTTCCCTTCCCTGCACCGGGAGGACCAAAAAGGAGGATATTCAATATTGAACCCTCCGAGATTTCATTTTTACACCTTTCATCAATCCCTCATAGCGAGACGTCAAAAGGTGGGACTGAATTTGTTGGCTTGTATCAAGTGCGACTCCAACAAGAATCAATAGGCTTGTTCCACCAAAATAGAATGGAACTTTTGCATAGCCAATTAACATTGTTGGAAAAATACAAACCACAGAAATATAAATGGAACCTGCAACCGTTAAACGATCAAGAACTCTTTTAATATAATCAGCAGTACTCTTTCCCGCACGAATACCTGGGATAAAGCCACCATATTTTTTTAAGTTATCTGCGACTTCAGTAGGGTTAAAAACAATTTCTGTATAGAAAAAGCAGAAGAAAATAATAAGGCCCACAAAAAGAACGTTATAAATCGCTCCTGAAGGGCTCAAGGAACTTTGCAAGCTTTGCATCCATGGGGCTTGTATAAATTGAGCCATTGTTGCTGGAAACATCAATAAAGACGATGCAAAAATTGGAGGAATCACTCCAGAAAAATTCACTTTTAAGGGCAAGTGAGACTGTGCTTTTTGAGCCATTCCCTGCCCAGAGGCTTGTCGTTGAGAGTACTGAATAGGAATACGGCGTTGCCCTACTTCAACAAAAATAATGGCCCCAATAACAACCACCATAAGAAGGAGAAGACCAATAACTTGAACTCCAGCCATTTCACCATTTTGTACCATCTGGAACATTTTCACTGCTCCATTAGGGATTCCAGCTGCAATCCCTGCAAAAATGATCAAGCTGGCACCATTACCAATACCTTTTTCAGTGATTTGTTCACCCAGCCACATAATAAAACAAGTACCAGCTGTGAGAGTAATAATCGTGAAAATTTCAAATGGGATAAATGCAAAGTAGGGTTGATTGACCAACGGAACTTGCTCAGGACTTGATGAGCTCGCCAACCAAGTCGCCATTGCATAGCCTTGCACAATTGCAAGAAGAACCGTTGCATATCTTGTATACTGATTAATTTTTTTTCTGCCTTGCTCCCCTTCTTTTTTTAATTGCTCAAGATAAGGAATCGCTGTTTGCAAAAGTTGGAAAATAATTGAAGCCGAGATGTAGGGCATGATTCCGAGCGCGAAAATAGAAAAACGAGATAGTGCACCACCAGTAAATGTATTAAATAAACCAAAAATTCCACCACTTTGTGATTGGAAAAATGATAACACTGCTTGGCCATCCACTCCTGGGGTAGGAACATGCACACCAATACGATATACGGCAAGCATTGCCAACGTGAAAAGGATACGTCGTTTTAACTCGGATGGAATCGCTAACCCTTCTTGTGCTGCCACTATTACTTACCTTGGTTTGCTGTTTGTGCTTTTGGCTCTCTTTTCTTCGAAAACTCTAAAACTTCAACGGAACCACCAGCTTTTTCAATAGCTGCTTTTGCTGAAGCACTGAGCTTATGAGCTTTTACTGTTAAAGCTTTTGATAATTCACCATTACCCAAAACTTTTACTGGCTCGCCTTTTTTTACAAGACCCAGCTGACTCAATGTTTCTGGAGTCACTGTTCCATCAAGTTTTGAAAGTTGAGTAAGGTTTATAATTTCATAAGTTGTTTTAAAATTTGTATTTTTAAAACCAAACTTAGGGTTTCTACGAGCGAGTGGCATTTGTCCACCCTCAAATCCCCAACGAATTTTTCCACCAGAACGAGCTTTTTGACCTTTATGACCCTTACCACTTGTGCCACCAAGGCCTGAGCCATCACCACGACCAACAATTTTTCTTTTATGTTTTGAACCTGCTTTGGGTTTCAAATTTCCTAATTTACTCATGATTAATTCTCCGGAGTCACTTCTAGAAGATGCTGCACTTTAAAAATCTGACCACGATTGGCAGGGTTATCTGCAACAACAGCTTCTGAATTTGTCTTTCGTAAACCCAAACAACGAACAGTATCTTTTTGGGTTTGCGTGCATCCAATGGTGCTCTTTATTAATTTTACTCGAAATGACTTAGCCATTTGCTCTCACCTTAATTAATTAGTTTTTATCCTTTAGCTACATTAGACTGAGTCATTAACTGCTCAAGTCCATTCAACGTCGCCCGCACAGCATTGTGTGGATTTCGTGTTCCAACACACTTTGTGAGAATGTCTTTAATTCCCACTGTTTCTAAAACTGCTCGAACGGGTCCTCCTGCAATAACACCAGTCCCTGGGGCCGCCGGAATCAGAATGACTTTTGCAGCTCCAAACCGACCAATAACTTCATGAGGAATTGTACGCCCTTCTTTTAAAGCCATCGTTTTCATCGATTTTTTAGCAATACGACTCGCTTTTCCAATGGCTTCAGGAACTTCACTGGCCTTTCCAGTTCCCATTCCAACCTCTCCACTACCAGATCCAGCTACGACAAGAGCAGAAAAAGAAAATCTTCTTCCTCCTTTAACCACTTTGGCTACTCGGTTAATTGCCACAACTCTTTCTTGAAAATCTCCTTGTGCTTCCACTAACTACATCTCCTTAGAAATTGAGTCCGCCTTCACGGGCACCATCTGCAACTGCTTTAACTCGACCGTGATAAACGTAGCCGCTTCTGTCAAAAACGACATTTTTAATATTCTTTTCCATTGCCTTTTTTGCCAAGGCTGCACCAACAGCTTTTGAAGCATCAAGGTTCTTTTTACTTTGGTTTTCAGACTTTGTTGATGCTGCCACCAACACTTTCCCTGCAACATCATCAATGAGTTGTGCATAAGTGTGACTTGTACTTTTAAAAACGGCCAACCGTGGACGCTCAACAGTTCCACGCACTTTCTTACGCACTCGAGCTCGGTTCTTAAGCCGCTTGACCACTTTATCTGCTGTTCTTTTACTAAATTTAACTTTAATCACATCTCACCTCTTACTTAGCCGCAGACTTACCAGCTTTACGTCTGATGTATTCATCAGAGTATTTAACACCTTTACCCAAATATGGCTCAGGAGGACGAAAGCTTCTAATTTTTGCAGCCACTTGGCCAACTTGCTCTTTATTGGCTCCTGAAATCGTCAAACTTGTCTGCTTTTCCACTTTAATTTCAATACCCTCTGGAATTGGAAACTTAATAGGATGTGAGAACCCTAAAGTGAGCTCCAAAGTTTTACCAGCAACATTCGCTCGATAACCAACACCATTCAACTCCAAAGACTTTGACCACCCCTGACTCACACCAGTAACAGCATTTTGAATTAACGCACGGTAAAGACCGTGAAAAGCGCGAGTCTTTGGCTCATCATCTTTACGAGTTAAAACCACTTGCCCATCTTCAAGTTTTGCATTTATTGAAGGTAACATTTCAACTGACAACTGCTTATTGCCACCTTTAACAGTAACAATATTGTCAGCCGCAATTTTTACTTCTACTTTGTCTGGCACAACAATGGGTGCTCTTCCAATCCTAGACATATTTCACCTACCACACTCGGCAGAGAAGCTCTCCGCCAACTTTTTCATTTTTTGCCGTCTCACTACTCATGATACCTTTATTCGTACTCATAATATCCATGCCAAAGCCAGATCGAACAGCTCGAATTTTATCTGCTTTCACATAAATTCTACGACTTGGACGACTCACTCTCTCTAAGTTGCTAATAGCCGGCTTACCTTTTTCATCGTATTTAAGGTAAACACGCATAATACCTTGCTTACTATCTTTCGCTACTTTGTAACTACGAATGTATCCAGTTTCTTGAAGGATTTGGGCAATCCCCTCTCTCATATTTGAGCTAGGAATATCGACCTTATCGTGTTTTGCAAGACCTGCGTTTCTAATTCTTGTAAGAAATTCTCCAATAGTATCCATGTAAACCCGTCTCCTACTTCTTTCTAAACGGCATTCCAACTTGCTCTAGTAATGCTCGTCCTTCAGCATCTGTTTTAGCAGTTGTACAAATAGTAATGTTTAACCCACGGACTGTATCCACTTTATCATAATCAATTTCAGGGAATACAATCTGCTCTTTAAGCCCCATATTGTAGTTCCCTCTTCCATCAAAACCTTTAGGTGAGAGCCCTCTAAAGTCACGAACTCGTGGAACAGAAATATTCACAAGCCTCTCAAGAAATGCCCACATTCTATCGCGGCGAAGAGTCACTGTCGCGCCTAAAGGCATTCCTTCTCGTAACTTAAAGTTTGAAATCGCTTTCTTAGCTTTTGTTTGAACGGCTTTTTGTCCAGCAATTGTCGTTAAATCATCGACGACACCACCCAAAATTTTGGGGTTTTTAACAGCCTCACTAACACAAGTGTTTAAAACAATTTTTGTAATTGTTGGGACTTGCATCACATTTTTATAACCAAACTCTTTCTTCAGAGCGGGTATCATTTCCTTTTTATATCGTTCTTGTAATTCAATCATTTTTTTCTCCAGCCTTACAAAACTTCTGGTGCCAAAGAGACAATCTTAACAAAAGATTTTGCTCTTAACTCCCGAGCAACAGGACCAAATATACGAGTCCCTACGGGTTCTTTGTTTTGGTTAATCAAAACGGCAGAGTTTTCATCAAAACGAATATAGCTTCCGTCACTTCTTTTTAATTTTTGCACAGTTCTGACAATCACTGCCTTCGCTTTATCTCCTTTTTTTACTTTGGAGTTTGGCAAGGCATCTTTAACAGAAACAACAATAATATCTCCAACAGAGGCTGTTCTACGCTTAGAACCACCCAAAACTTTTATACATTGAACTTCTTTGGCTCCTGAATTGTCAGCAACCTTAAGTCGTGATTGCATTTGAATCATATCTGCACCTCATCAAGAAGCCCTGCTTTTTGAACAACTTCTGCTAGCTTCCATCTTTTCATCTTGCTCATTGGCCGTGTTTCATAAATCCGTACTGTATCCCCAACTTTTGCCTCATTTTTTTCATCATGAGCTTTAAACACAGATGTTTTACGAATGAACTTGCTATAACGAGCATGCTTTACAAGTCGATAAATTTGCACAGAAATTGTTTTGTCCATTTTATCACTAATGACAACGCCTACTTCTGAGTTTACTCGACCACGGCTTGCTTTTGACTTTTCTGTAGTTGTCATTTTTGACCTCTCGTCGTCTTTAATTTCATACTTAATGCCGTTTTAATCCGAGAAATTGAACGTCTTTTATCTCGAATTTGGCTCGGAGCCGCTAACTGTCCCATGGAGTGCTTCATTGTCATTTCAAAAAGCTCTTCACGAGAAGAAAGCATTCTCTTTCTTAACTCTTCAACCGTTAGATCTCTAATTTCACTAAACTTTTTCATATTAATCCCTGCTCACAACCTTAGTTTTAAAAGGCAACTTGTAAGAAGCGAGCCGAAAAGCTTCTTCTGCCTGCTCTTTTGTCACGCCATTCATTTCATAGACAATTCGACCAGGCTGCATTTTAACAACCCAGTATTCAGGACTTCCTTTACCACTACCCATTCGAGTCTCAGCAGGCTTCTTTGTAACTGGCATATCTGGAAATACACGTAACCAAAGTTTACCACCCCGCTTTACAGAGCGGCTGATGGCAATACGGCCTGCCTCTAACTGTCTTGCCGTTAATCGACCAGCTTCAGTCACCATAAGTCCATAGTCACCAAAGGAAAGGTTATTTCCTCGTGTGGCAAATCCCGCATAACGACCACGATGTACTCTTCTCCATTTGACTCTCTTAGGACTTAACACGACTGGCCTCCTCGACCTCTCTCGCAGAAAGAACTTCTCCGCGATAAATCCAAACTTTTAATCCAATAATTCCATAAGCCGTCAACGCTTCTGCTGTTCCATAATCGATATCAGCACGCAAAGTATGGAGAGGCACACTCTTTTCCGTATACCACTCAGTTCTTGCGATTTCCGCACCATCTAAACGACCACTGACTTTAATTTTAATTCCACGAACACCACTGCGAATAGAAGCTGCCATTGCTTTTTTCAAAGCTCGACGCCAAGAAATCCGCTTCTCTAACTGCAGAGCAATGTTTTCAGCAACTAATTGTGCATCCAAGTCAGGTTTTCTCACCTCTTGGATAT
>JAGRAB010000373.1 GCA_020435085.1 Bdellovibrionales bacterium
TATTAATGAGGTCCCGAATTTTTTTTGAACCTAAAGTTTGTCTTGCTTGTGGAAGAGAAGAAAAAGAAGTGGAATGCATAAAGAAAACCTCCTTTTAAAAACTTGAAGATCTTTATACCATGATACTTAAAAAGTGTTTTCTAAAGGTTGTAGAGAGTCTTTCAGAGAGCGCATTTAAATATGTTAATCCGGCAAGAGCAGTGTTTCAAATTGTTATTTGAAAGTTTTAAAAAATAAATCAGAGATCTCTTATTGTATTGGCACTACGTGAGTCAAAAAGCCTGTCAATAAAAATTTTAAAAAATTTGTCTTTTCAAAGAGTATGTAAGATAAAACTTTATCTTATTGCTTTACTTTTGATTGAGTTTTTAGTCTTTCAAGATATGTAAAAATAACTGCTAACCCTGCAAGTGCAGCAGTATAAATCGAGAGGTTGTTTTCAATAGGATTGATGTTATTTTGCTTAAATAAAACATCAACGATATTGTTTGAGAAGTGCATTCCTATGGGTGCCCAAATTCCATTAAAAAGAAAGTAAACTAGAGAGAGAGTGTAGCCAGCTAAGAATAATTCTAATCCATGTTCAAATAAATTAATTTGTGGATTGAGGGCGTGTAGTCCAAGAAATAATAGACCGAATATAGCGGCAGCACCAAGCTTTGAGTATTGAGAACTTCCCAATTCTAAAGCAATTCCTCGAAACCAAAGTTCTTCCCGATTACCAATTGCAAGGGTAACTAAGATTGAGGTTATTGTTAAACCTCCGAAATGAATGTCGATAATCTCTTGTTTACTCAAAACCCATAAAGCGACGATCCCTGATGGGAAGAGGCCAAAAGTAAAGCCCAGAATAAAATAAGGAATTTTTTTAAATGACCATGCGGACATTAAATTTTTCCAGTAACCAGATAGTCGAGCTATAACTAAATTGAACGCAAGAAAAGCTAATAAAAGGAATAGCCATTCTGGGGTTTGTATTTGTTTTGCAAGAGGACTCAATGCTAGTAAGCCAAGTCCAGCAAAGATTAAAATAATTGGCATTAGGAATATTATCAGTTTTCGCATATTTATTTTTGCAAGGTAGAGTTGGTTTCCAGAGTAAGCTTCAAAGTCATAGTGAAATTTAAGTTTAATATCCCTTGTTTAAGGATTGTATTTCCTGTTGGACATAGATCAGCAGAGTGAAAAGCCTATTATATCTTGTGTGAAGGGCAAGGAAAATATTAAGAGACAATTTGTTAGAAGGATTCAACACTGTCGCTGTGAGTTATAAGAAAAGACGCTTGGTGAGCCAACAACTTAATACTATCGTATTAAATCGAGTCCTCATTTAAGTTGATCTCTGCGAGCGACAATTCCCGTTATATCAGCTCAAATGAGGGCGCGATCTATAATAAAGCAGTCCAACAGGAGGGACGTTATGAAAATCACCAAGGAATTTGTGGTGGCTCTTATTTTTTCCGTGCTTGGTAGCACAGCACTGGCCGGAGAAAAACTCTACTTACAATCAGAAACAATTGATCCTTTAAAAAACTCGGATCAAAAACTTTTCAGTGAGATACCAAACCAAAAAAACTTTATCATTCAATTTGAAAAAGCCATTACTGAAGCCAATAAAGCTGAGATTCAAAAAAATCACTTTCAAATTGTGGCTTACGTTCCTGATGACGCTTTGATCGTCAGAGCTCAATGGAACGGAAAAGGTAAAACATTAAAAAGCATTTCTGGCGCGCGATCGGTTATGCCCTTTCAAGCTCGCTGGAAGATGAGCACAAGTCTGCCGGCAGCTAATATTTTTAATGCCAGCCAAAGGGTGTCTTTATTGGTGAAAACATTCGAACCTGTGGACCTCGCTTTAATTACTCGTGATAAAGTTCGTGTTTTAAGCTCTTCAGAGAACTATCACTATGTGGAGATGTTTTTAGGTGATATTCCAGAGCTGGCTCAAAATGATGACGTTCAATGGATTGAAAACAAACCTGAAGTCGTCTCTTATGTGATGGATTTAAAAGTTCAATCAGAAAACAAAATGAATGATTACGAAAATGTCACTGGCTATGAGACAGGCACAAAGGTGATGAAGTTTGATGAAGCGTGGGGAAGAGGGCTTAACGGCAGAGGACAAACCGTTGCCATGGCGGATACCGGCTTAGATAAAGGTGTGGTGGGTTCTCTTCACCAAGATTTTTCAACCGTAAAAAGAGGCTTTCACTACGGTCTTTTTGCCAAAGATTGGTCTGACCCCATGGGGCATGGCACGCACGTGGCTGGTTCTGTGATGAGCCAAGGGGCTGCGAGTGGTGGTCTCTTTAAAGGTGGTGCTTTCAATGCTGAAATGGTTCCGCAAGGGATGTGGTCACCCATGTTAAAAAATCTATCAGTACCTGCAAAACTCTCAGATATGCTGACTCCTGCTTATCAAAGTGGAGCAAGAATTCATACCAACTCTTGGGGGTCGCCAATGGACCCTGGAAAGTATGCCGGTATGTCAGTACAAGTGGATCAATTTATGTGGGATCACCCAGATATGTTAATTATTTTTGCGGCTGGTAACTCTGGCGTTGATAACGATAAAGACGGTCGCATTGACCCAGGAAGTGTTGGCTTTCCAGGAACAGCAAAGAATGTTCTCACTGTTGGAGCTTCGGAAAACTATCTTCTTGAAGGTGGCATTCAACGACCATTAGGAGACCTTGCTGGTGGAAAACCTTGGAGTGTTGAACCACTAAAAAGTGATTTACTCAGTAATAACGAAAATGGAATTGCCGCGTTTTCATCACGAGGTCCAACATTGGATGGTCGAACAAAGCCTGATGTTGTCGCACCAGGAACAAACATTGTGAGCAATTGTTCTCAAGTCATTGGAGCAAGTCCATTATGGGGACCTTACAATGAGGATTACTGTTACTCTGGTGGGACATCTATGTCCACGCCACTGACAGCGGGGGCTGCCGCGGTCATTCGTCAATTTCTTATTGAAGACAGAGGTTTTGCGGCACCTTCTGCGGCTTTAGTCAAAGCTGTGATGATGAATGGTGCTGATGATTTATATCCTGGTCAGTATGGAGAGGTTGGCAAAAGTCTTGGGCAAGAGCTACTAAATAAAGGACCGAACAACGATCAAGGTTTTGGTCGTGTGGATGTCAATCAATCAACAACCATGCAAAGGTATTTTTTAACGATTGACGATGTGAACGGCGTTGGAACAGGAAGCAGTATTCAACATAAAATCAATGTTCCTACAGGCTCAACAGTAAAAGTCACATTGATTTACACAGATGCCCCTGGAACTGAAAATGCCTCAAGGGCCTTGGTAAATAACTTAGACTTAAAAGTCACAGCCGGTGGACAAGTACTTCAATCGAATTCTTCAGTGAATAACTCTGAGCAAATTCTTTTGAATCAAGTTTCGGGAGAAGTTCTTGTTGAGGTTTTAGGGGCCAATGTGCCCATGGGCAAGAATGGCAAACAACCATTTGCACTTGTGGTTTCTCAATAATGTATGAGAATTGATGATCCAGAAGTTCAGGCCTATATATCAGGGCATTTGAGTTCTGACGAAGAGAGAGAGTTTCGAAAGAAACTCTCTCAATTTCCTGAAGTGGCTGATCTGGCCGAAACTTTAAAAAGAACCTCATCTCATTTTTTACAAGAAGAACCCAAAGAGTCACAGGGACCGATCTCCTCATCATTTCCTGGTTTTGAAAAAGCCAAAGAAATTTTTGATGATGAAACTATTCCAGAAGAAGGATTGCCGCGATTTTTTCATAGTATTATGGGGAGGTCTTGGAGGTTTGGTGTTTTTGTTTTATCGGTAACAGTTTTCGCGCTTCTTGTTTTATTTGTATTTATTCCTATGGTTCGAAAATTTGATTCTGCAGTTCAATCTCAAGGGGAAAATGGATTTGAACAAGCTTTGAAAGCTTCAAAAAAAGCAGAGAAAAGAGGTTTCCTGCAAGAAAAAAATCAAATAGCAACTCATGGGAGAGTGGTTTCAAAGTCAATGGCCTCCATCAATCAAGTTTCAGAAGCTTTTCAGGATGCATTAGACCCAGCCCGTGGAATGATGAGCTCACAAGCAGCGCAAGTTCTCTCCGAGTACGCAAAAGTTTCCACCTCAGGAAGCACTTCTGTGGAGTCTTCAGGTCAAATTTCTCTTCCTATACAGTATGAAACAAAAATAGCAAAGGAAATCACACGATCTTTGATTGAAAATAAAAATCCAACTTCTTTTACAGTTTCTGCAGATGATTTTGTAAATGGTTTTTTTGAGAACGCATCGGCATCCGATGCAAGTCTCCAAGTGCGATGGAATTGGGGAACAGCCCTTTGGGATTCAGAAACGATTTTACTTATGGTGGAAGTATTAACTTCTCAAAAAGCATCTTCACAAATAAGCTCTCCGGTTTCGATTTTTTCTTTTGAAAATAAGGCTAAGAAAAAAATAGAAGGCGTTCTTGATGATGTTAAGGAGTATAATAATCTTCGGATAAAATCATTAAGTGGTGATTTTTATGAAAATATAAACTCTATTTTTAGCCATTCAGAAAATTTTAAAGAACCATTAAATATTATTTGGGAAAATTCGCCAACAGATCAAGAGGCCGAGTATCTCATGAAAAAAATTGAATCAGTTCCTCGTTTAAAAATTAATATCTTGTCATCATTT
>JAGRAB010000374.1 GCA_020435085.1 Bdellovibrionales bacterium
TTTCTTCAGTAACGACTTTGTCATGCAGTAACTCTGAGAGAAAAATATAATCAATTTGTTGACCTTTGGGAGGCTGGCCAGTTTTGAAATCAAAACGAGTGAATCGTTCTTCTTCGGATCGGTTGGCTAACAAGAGAGCATTTTTGAGATCGGTTTTTTGAATT
Organism: Bdellovibrionales bacterium; assembly: GCA_020435085.1. Lineage (GTDB taxonomy): Bacteria > Bdellovibrionota > Bdellovibrionia > Bdellovibrionales > UBA1609 > JABSOQ01. The sequence goes on from JAGRAB010000374.1 coordinate 165, forward strand.
TCCAAAAATTCAAGGTCGGGTTTTTCAGAGCTGGCCACACCATTAAAGTCTCCGGCAATATTAATGGGGACTTGGTTTTGAGTTTCTTTTTTGAGCTCTTCATAAATTTTAAGAAGGGTTTGAAATTCAGCTTGCCTTCGATCAAGCCCCTTTGGGTCAATGCCATCTCGGTCTAACTTTGATTTCAAATGACAGTTCAGAAAAATACATTCTAATTTTTTTGTTACAGGGTCAAAAGCCCTTAGCTCTAAAACATCGCGAGAGAAGCGGTGGCTGGGATATTGCTTTTTCTCCGGTTGATTGTTGACTTGCTCGTTCCAAATCCTCTCATGGGGATAGTTAAAATTCAAAGAGCGACTCTTATGAGAAAGAAGAAGGTAATCCTTTTGCCAGCGAGGATGCACGAGGTATCCCAAATCAATGCCTCGGTCTGAATTCCCCTCAATCAAGAAAACTTGGTAAACCCCATCAAGAAAGAGCCAATTGAAATTTTCTAGGGATTCCAGGCCGCCCACTTCGTTTAAAAAAATAATATCGGGGTCTATATGTTTTATTGACTCGGCGAGCCATTTGGTTTTTTTGAGAGGTTTATTGGGAATAATGCTGGTGCTGAGAGCTTGCCAGCTTTTTTCGTCCAGAGTCTCTAAGTTTTGGTTTTCAAAGTGATCGAGGTAAATAAATAGATTTTCAGCGTTCAATTGAGCAATTCGCAATGTGGATTGAGTCCTGGCAGTCATGACGATATAGTAACTGAAAATTGTCGAGAGAAGGAGTATTTGTGGCAAAAAAAAGTCGCTCATCAGATCCATTATTCTTAAAAAACGCTGAAGCCAGCTGGGTGGAGGCAGCTCTTTTAAAATCTTCTCAGAAAGCATCAAACTCCTTATCTCGAGCTCGATTTTTGATTTTTTCGCAAAAGACAAAGCCGAGTTATTTAAAAACGGTTTTATCTGATTTTGAATGGAACGAAGTTTTTTCTAGTTCTGAAACCACATTTGAGTTTTTGCACCAAGAGGAATGGATCTATGTGCGCAAAATAGAAGTGTCATCTACCACATCTGATTTGAGTGAATCTTTATATGCAAGTATTCGTAATGGCATGGGAGCTTTTTTTTCACGAGTGAGTCAAAGAAAACCAGAGCTTTTAGAAGTTCATATTGATGATTCTCGAGGAGAAGTTATTAAAGGGGCTTTAGTGGGCCTCGATATAGCCGCCTACAAGTTTACAGAGCGTTGTTCTGAATCCCCTCATCCTTGGCTGCCACGACTCATGTTAAAAGTTAAAAATAAAACTCCAAATGCAAAATGGGTACAAGAGTCTCGAGCATTGGCAAAAGGAATAAATATCGCAAGACACTTAGTGAGTTTACCACCCAATGAATTGAACCCCCAAAACTATGCATTGGCGATGAAATCTTTTTTTGAAAAATCGTCATCTGTTAAAGTCACTGTTTGGGATTCAAAAAAATTGGCTCAAGAAAAAATGGGTTTAATTTTAGGAGTGGGGCAAGCAGCAGAGCACCCACCGTGTATGATTCATTTGCGCTATCGCCCCAATGGGAGTGGTAATAAAAAGCCCATTGCTCTTGTTGGTAAAGGTATTACGTTTGATTCTGGAGGACTTGATCTTAAGCCTGCCAACTTTATGCGATGGATGAAAAAAGATATGGGTGGATCGGCCACTGTTGTTGGCACCTTAAGGTGGGCTGAGCAATCAGGTTTAAAACGACCTCTTGATGTTTATTTAGCGGTAGCTGAAAACGCTGTCTCATCAAATGCTTTTCGCCCTGGGGATATCTTAACAGCACGTAATGGCAAGCGCGTAGAAATTCAAAACACAGATGCTGAAGGTCGGTTAGTTTTAGCCGAAGTTATCGATGTGGCGATTTCACAAAAAGGAAAAGACCAGCCAGAAAAATTGATTGATGTGGCCACGTTAACAGGAGCTATTAAAGCCGCTCTGGGATCTGACGTAGCAGGGTTATTTTCCAATAACCAAAAATTAAGAGATCAATTGGTAAAGGCTTCAGAAACAACTTCTGACTACTGTTGGCCAGTGCCATTATTTCAACCGTATTTTTCTCAACTCAAATCTTCAGTTTCAGACTTTATGAATAGCTCCGACGGAATGGGTGGGGCCATTACAGCAGCTTTGTTTTTACAAAAATTTGTCGGCGATATACCGTGGGCCCATTTTGACATTTATGCATTTACCGATGGACCTCAAGGAGCCTTAAGAGAAAAAGGTGGCAATGGGCAAGTGGTTCAGCTCTTAAGTGAGTACTTATCATAAATCGAGGGGGAGTGATGAAAACCTTTTTATTAGTAGCCTCAATGATAATTTCATGTGTGGCTTTTGCTGAATATGATGATGGATCTTTTTCAGGCTCTTTTTTTCAAGGGACTGAGGTGCATGCAGGCACTGAGCTTCCATTTCAAGTGGGAGCAAAAGTCAAGTTTCTACTTCCAGCCAATCTTCATATGACATTTGGCCTTGGCTATATTCCAGAATTTTATTCTTCGCTCTATGGAGATATTGCTGGCGGTGTTGGAATTATGGGTGCGAATACGGCAACAGTGGCAAGTAAAGGTTTAGAATCTGCCTTTGTGGTTGATATTCGTGCTGCCTACAGTTTAGACCCTGATGGTGGATTTTACTTAGAGGGCGGTTATGCCTACATCATGGGCGGAAGCGGTGAAGCCAGTGGTAGCGAAGTGGAAGATGCCTACGGAGTTGATTATTCAGGATTTGATGCGAATAATTCGTTATCGATCGAAGGGAATTTTCATGCCATTACTGTTCATTTAGGATATTTGTATCTTTTAACGGAAAGACTAAGTATTAATTTTGATGTTGGGTTGATTAAACCAGTCATTGCCGATGTGACGGTGACGGCAAATGGCGTGACTGCGGCGACCGCAGCCCAAATTGAAAGTGATATACAATCATATCTTGAAGATGTCTACGTCTCAGAGATGTATATTCCTACAGGAAGCATTTGGCTCAATTACCTTTTCTAATTTAAAATTAAGTTGAGAAAAATATTTAATTTTAAATTAAATAAGGTTCATCTTTATTTATCGATAAATTTAAAATTTTTTCAAACTACAAGTTGTTTTCTCTTTTTTGCGCAAATGATGATATCAAGCGATAAGTAATCAAAAAGATTGATTACTAAAAACTCATACTTTGTTAGGTCGAGGAGTTCCATATGACTAAATCTTTAATAAATATTTTAATCGGAATAGTATTGTTCTTTCAGTGTAACATTGTCGCCGCTCAAGAAACGATTTTTGAATTGGCTTGTATCGAGAGACCAAGCCCTTTTTCAAAAGCATTACCCGATGCGATTCGCTATAAAATTTTGATCAATACTTCAGCTAAAACAGCAATGATTCAGTCAACCAATTCTGATTATTTGAATTGTTTAGCAGAAGACTTAACTCTAGAAACTAAAAAAGGCGAGGTTTCAAATCAGTTTTCAAGTTCTTGGAACTTCACTTGTGACTATTCTGAGGGTATGGTTAAAGTGATGCTTGAAAACTTTCAAGAGCCGTCAGAGATGTTACCAACTGGCTCGCCTGGACATATTGCACTTATGGGTCTTCGAACCTCAGATACTTTTGACATTCGTACTCTTGCTTGTTTGTTGCAGTAAATTTTGAAAAGGTTCCTCCATCATATGCGTTGCATACTGATGGAGGATTTGGTAAGCCAAAAGTCTGAATTGTTCTGTATGCTTTGTCGTAATCTTGATTTCTTCGCTATCGATGATTAAATAAAAGGGACTATCTAAAAAG
>JAGRAB010000375.1 GCA_020435085.1 Bdellovibrionales bacterium
AAAATTTTGATAAAATTAAGGCCACCAAACTTGGTGACTCAAAACTGGCTCAACAATTGATGAAATGGTATAAAGAAAATAACAAAAAGGAATTTACTCGGCTCGCCCCGAAAAATTCAAAAAAGTGACGAAGAACTACTTAGCGTCTATATCAACGACTTACCAACTTTCATTCTTAGTCTATGGCATCAACCCTCACAGTTGATGATTGCGGCGTTCCGCTGGGAGTTTTTGGCCGTCACATTCCCAGTACACGTTATTCCCTTTTTGAGTGAGTATTGGTCTCGTATCCATGAAATTCACCCTAAGCCCCGTGCCTCGTCGTCTCTCCTCTGATTGAGTGAATCAGTGCAATATTTCACAGTCCGCCTATTGGTATCGGGATTTAGTAAAATTAATCAAATATTGTTTTTCAAAATTTCTTTACCAATTTAAAAATATACCCACTCAGCTGATGTGCCAGTTGAGCGATATCAGGTGAGGATTTTGAAATTTCTAAAATAGCATGAACTTCACGTTGTTGTGGTTTACTAAGAACGATGAAACTGTGGTCTGAAATCACAATGTTAAAGAATGACCATCATTAAAAACTTTTAAAATATCTTGATAGGTAAATCCAGGGGGATTTGTTGGATCTCTTTTTTTTAATTTGAGATCTTTCACTTGAGTGCCAAACATACTGGGTAAATATTTGTCGATGCTTACAATTTGTGGATGATCTGTATAATCTAAATCAAGAACCCAGCGGTCATTGACAAGTAAAAAAGCGTGAAACTTCCAACTAACTCCTCTAGCTCTTGCTTGAAGAGGGTATAAAGATTGGCCCTGATTTTTATGAATCACGTAAACGATTTTTAAATCAATAGATTCTATAGGGGTTATAGTCTGTATAGCTTGAGCAAGATTGAGAGAGTTTCTTGAGCACCAATCGGCCATGTAAAAATCTTTAGAATACGTTGCATAATAGATATTAAATATTGGGTAGATATCTTCAATCAGTGATTGTGATTTAAATATAAAACTTTGTGAGAGCTGATGACATTGCTCTTTATTAAAGTAAGGGGTTCTTTTTTTTGAATCATTGGCCATGATATTAGACATTCCCGAATGATCATGCCCCTGTCGAAGAAGAATATGGCCAATCTCATGAGCCTCTTCGCTGTATTGGTCATGAGCGTGCTTTTGTCTTTGAGCTGAAAAATAGGGGAACCAAGCCGTATTAAAAGTCGTCTCCTCCACTTTGTTGTCAGGATAAATTGCAAAAGGAAGAGAGGGGCCACTGGTAAAAGGCTCTAAGTAGTCATTAAAATAAAAAAGTTGGAGAGGTGTGGCATGCATGGATTTTTCTGAGGCCAAGCGAACACCATCATAAAAGAGATCATCAGACTTAAATTCATCCACTCTTACGTTTTGCTCCGAAGATTTCCAAGAGTAGACGTAAACATGGCGAAGTTGAATACTGCAAGTTTGAAAAACATTGTTTGCTTGCTTGAGTCGTGACTGAATCTCTTTTTTTGTCCATGAGCTTTTGGTTGATAGATAAATACTGATATCGAAATTTAGTTTATTGAGAGATGTATTATTTAGATTCCACACCTCATCAAAGGTCATTTCATGGGCAGCAAGGCATTGAAAGCCAAAGAGGAATAAAATAAAGATCAATATTTGTCTCAATTCTTCTCCTTGTACTTAAACAGATGGGCGAGAGATTTATATCATGGGGCTTGTCAGTTACACAAAAATCCAATGGAATGAAAAGTAAAAACTTCATAATTGTCTCGTTTTGAGACATTTTTTTTAAAAAAAGGAAGTATTCAAAATAAGACACTATCGTCCGAAAAGATATTTATATGTCACGTTCTCAGAAAAAAATAAGTTTGATCCTTTGGGGGCTCGCCCTAGCAGTTCCATTGACCTACAATAGCTGTGGAAAGCCTTTTAGCAGTGTCCAAGATGGGGTTGAATCAGCATCGTCGGCTTCGCAAGGAGAATTGCCTCCGCCAGATTCTAATAATCCTGGTGATCCCTCTCAAAACGGAGATGGTTTAACAATTCCATCTCCAGCGCCGCCGCCTCCACCGACCGTAACAATTACTCCCATTCCACCACCATCACCTCCGCCTCCCACTCCAGCTCCTCAAAAGAGTGTGACAGTGGCCGTTGGAACTGGTGGCTTGATTATGACAACATCAGACGGATTTTTATCAAAAGACTACAAGAACTTTGATGTCCCAGGCACTCTCAACCTTTTAACTCCTCCCAACTGTGGAGATCCTACTGCCGTCGTAATTAACAATGAGTGTTGCTATCAGGATCAGTGGTCTTGTTATGCAGGTAATGGTCACAGTGATTTTCATTTACGCTCTATTGCTTACGGAAATAAAACTTTTGTTGCCGTTGGCGGAGCAGGGTTCGGAATCTCTCGCACCTCTGTTGATGCGATTCATTGGTCGAACCGGTCACTTTGGATTAACGGTAATAATTTTATTCTTTCAGGAAAGAAAAACCCCAGTTTTATTACTTCTGTGGTTTTTGTAAAAGGGGAGTTTATTGCTATGGCTGGTTTTGGAGCTTATCTATACAACTCATCAGACGGGCTTACTTGGACAAACCAATCTTTAAATATTGGTGGGGTTTTTGGATACTTAACCTATACAGGAAAAGGTTTTTTTGCGACAGGGCAGGCGGGTGCTTGGGCGTTTTCATCCAATGGAAAAACTTGGGACGTCAATAGCAATCATGCTCATGGTCTTCGCTTCTTTGACCCAGCCACCAATGGCAGCATACTTCTTGTTCGAGAGGTATTTACCAATGGTCAAACAGGATTTCTTATAAAACCAGCCGACAACTCTGGGGCATGGGTGGTTGGTCAATCTCTCCCAAGTGATATTAAAAAGCTCATTTATTCATCTCAAAGTAAAAAGTTTCATGCTTATGCTGCAGGTAAAGTTTATTTATCTAACGATGGCATGCAGTGGACAGCACAAAATTTAAATGTGAATGTTGCGTTTCAGTCTGTTGACTATGCCGATAGGTTTTATATTGCTCAAAGTTACAATTGGCAAACAGCTGAGTCAAAACTTTATCAATCGCTGGATGGAATCATTTGGACATTTATTCCTGACGATGGCCCTGGGAATGGGCAAAATATTTTTCAAATTTATCAAACCTATGTGAGTCCATAAAAAAGGGATTCTTTTAGAATCCCTTTTTCTGCTCAATCTATCTGATGAGTGATCTTTTATTGAAGCGTGTATCCACTTGTAAAACATCCGCCAGGAGTCAAGCAAGTGGCTGTTTTTGAATCAATAACTTGTATGCCAGAGCTTTTTCTTAAATCTCTTTTCAGTTTAATGATCTCAAGTTTTAATTCAACGATTTCTTTAAGTAATGCAAAATTCATGCGTCGATTTGTGCGTACGTAATTTTGTAATTCATCTTTTTTAGATTTTAAAAGAACTTTTTTATCAATCAATTCTTGTTGAAGAAGAGCCGTATTATCTGCAATTGTTTCAATAACAAATCCATTTTCGCAAGAAAGACCATCCGTACATCGAACGTTTTCCATGCGGCCATCAATGCCATAAACCTCATCTTGCCAGCCATATGTTAAACAATCAGAAGATCCACCATTTCCATCATTTTTACATGTGCGTGTGCGAACCAATTCATTATTATTATTGGGATCAATTTCTTGAAAACCACTGCTATAACAAGAGCTATTGGCACAAATAATTTGTGTATTAAAACCACTGAGTCGGAAAACATTCCATCCATAATTATCACAATCACTATTAATACAAGAACTAACTTCAAATAAGTTGTTGCTAGAATCATAAGTTTCATATCCACCAACTAAACAACTTCCACCTGTGCAATATGTTGTTTCTTGAGCTGTAGCTGTGTAACCAATAAATAGTGATGTGATAAAAAGTAGTGTATGTATGGTTTTCATTTTGTTCCCCTCGTTTATGATCTGTTGATCGTGTTGTTGTTAAGGAGTCTCAAAATGGGACAGACATTTGAGCATATGTTCTGCTGTTGTTCCCCCGAGATCCGCTGCTGACGTGCACGAGGTTGAATAAAGCACAGCGTATGCCATTTGAACTCAAAATAAACAAGGCGAAAGACGAATTGATGTGTAAATGCTTATCAAGCAATTGCTAAGGTCGACAGTTGTTAAAAGTTTAT
>JAGRAB010000376.1 GCA_020435085.1 Bdellovibrionales bacterium
TTTTATAACATTCACATTCTACTCACCCATCGTTTTGAGTGAAGAGTTTCAACGCTCTGTCAATTTAGAGTGGGAGCCTGTTGAGGGAGCGACAATGTATGAAGTTCAAATTGTTCGAATTTTAGAAAATGGAAAAAAGAAAGCCCCCGTCACCTTCTCTATGGAGTCTCCTCTTTGGCAAGCCACAATTAATTATGGAAAATATGAACTCAGTCTTCGCTCCTATGATGATCGTAGTGTTCCTGGAGACTGGTCTGACCCCATGGAATTTTTAGTCCGTCCACCGCCTCCAGATATTATTCAGCCCCAAGAGAAGTCAACCCTATCATCAAATGACGACAATCGAGAAAAAGTCACTTTTGCTTGGAAACCAGTCAGTGGTGCTAAAAGTTATCAATTAAAAGTCTCCTCTGTCGATGGAGCCACCAATGAAAATATCTCTACGGAAAGCACTTCTCACTCACTCCATCTCAGTGTGGCAAAAGAATATGCCTGGAAGGTCATTGCCGTCATGAAAGAAGGAGATCTTGGCGAAGAGGCTGAGTCCCCTCATCTTTTTCGTGTTCTTGGAACAGCACTTCAAACTCCTCAAATTGAAAAACCTGTTTCCAAATTTGTGCAAGAGCTGGAATGGAATAAGCCCTCCTATGCAGAATCTTTTGACTATGCCCTTTATCGCCAAGATCAAAACAAGAGATGGCATAAAGTATCTTCGAAAAAAAATGTCTCTGAAAATAAAATAAAATTCGACCTCTCCAACCCATCAGGTCAGTATCAACTGAAAGTCATTGCTAAAGCTCAAAACAGAAAACCCTCATCCATTACCAGTTTAGAATTTCCTGTTGAAGGAGACCTGCGCACTCCTGCCGCCGTCGAAGCCGCCGTTTTAAAAGACTCTCTTCGAAAGCCTACCCATTTTTATGCCATTGCTAGTTATTTTATTACTCAAATGAACTATGAAAATATCCGCTATGAGTCTGATAGTGGCTCACAGTTTAATGAAATCGGAGGAACTGGTCGGATTGGATTAGGTTATCAAAACCCATTTTATAACTGGGGCACGTATGGAGTGATTGACCTCAGCGGAATTAATATTAAAGGTCAAAATTATACTTTTGCTTCAGCCGAACTGCATGAAACTTGGAAGTTGAATTTTCAATCAGCCAATTTATTTTTAATCAGTGGAGGGCTCTACATGAAAGAACTCCCTGAAATTATTGGTAACAATAAAGTTGGTGTACAAAGTGTTGAAAAGGCACAAAACATTGGCTCTCATGCTGGCTTTAAGTTTTGGATGCCTTTCTCACAAAAACTGGGAATGCAAATGAATGGACGCATTTATTATTCATTGTTAGGCTCTGCTCCCAACGGCCAAGACATTACTCCCACTCTTTCTTATCAATTAGGCGTTTTAGGAAGTCTCCGTTTGAGACAGGATTTAATGGGGTTTGCTGGCTATGCCTATCGATTGGATCAAACCCAATATGCGGCAGATCCCAGTGCCCCTGGTTCACGTGCCAGTGAAGGCGATATCAATACCATTAAAATGCAAGGACACTATTTAAATCTTCTTTTGGAATATTCGTTTTAAAATAAGACAATTTTCCACAATCCCTAATAAATTTGAAATTGAAACCTTTAAAACCATGAGTCAAAACTGATATTTAGCCTAATAAACAAAAAATGTTCGTCACAAAATGAACCGCTAAGTTACTAAAATTTCAACACTTTTTGAGACATATTGAGAGAATATTTAGGAGTTATGAAAAAAACTTGATATTCTGAATACAGTCAAAAACACGAGGAATGTATGGGGGACGTATGCAGGTGTTTTTTAAATTTTTATTGTTTCTTGGACTTTATCATATAGGAAGCCAGGCTCTTGCCGCCGGAAACTTGATTGAAGAAATCCGATGCACAGGTGGAAGCTGCCTCACTGGTGGATTTGAAAAATATGATTCAAATGGAAGTATTATTGAAGTCGCAACTTGCATTAATAATGATTGCAACGCCTTTGGATGGAATATTTTTCGTCTTAATCAATTTAATACTTCTGTTCAATGTATTCAGTCCAGTTGTTGGGGCGTAGGATTTAATGAAATTAATCCGAATGATAATACATTAGTGAGTATTCGCACATGTAATAATGGCGATTGTATTGGCTTTGGCTGGGTGGATCAAACCTTTCAACCCGCAGAAAGCTTAGCAAACTATATCTGTGATGCCGGTGGCACTTGTGACTCCGGTTTTATTATTCAAGAAATTGAACAGCGAATGGCTGAAAATGAAGAACTCATTGCTCGGCTAGAAAAGAAGATCTCTCATATAGAAACTCAAATTGTTCGAATAAAAGAAAAAATAGAAAAGCACAACCGTCACCACAAGTGCCGCCAGGAAAAACGACACCATAGACATTCGAGACACCATAAACATAAATGCCACAACCACAAGCACAGATATCTTGCTAAAAAACTTGAAAAGTTAGAGTTAAAATTAACTCGACTCAATGAAGAACTGGCACAACTCAAAACAGATATTGTCGTCAGTTCTCGCTCAGCGGTCTGTTTAGCTCCCAATGCTTGCTTCTCTGCTGGGTACCAAATTTTTGATTAAGTATAATTAAAACAGCAAATAATGACCAAACTTGCTCACACCCAAGCCCTCTGAATTTTCAGAGGGCCTTTTTGTTTTCAAGTTTTCATACTTAAAAACCATTATGTTACAAAGCTTTAACCGTCGCATAAACTTTTAACAACTGTCGACCTTAGCAATTGCTTGATAAGCATTTACACATCAATTCGTCTTTCGCCTTGTTTATTTTGAGTTCAAATGGCATACGCTGTGCTTTATTCAACCTCGTGCACGTCAGCAGCGGATCTCGGGGGAACAA
>JAGRAB010000377.1 GCA_020435085.1 Bdellovibrionales bacterium
TTCGCATTTTCCAACCACCACTAAAACTTTCCGTCGGGCGATGGTGAAACTCTGGGGCAAAACCAAGGCCTGTGATAATTTCAGCGGCTCGGGCCGAGAGGTCATACCCGCCTCGACGCTCAAATTCACTTTGCAAGTGCCCATACTCTTCTAAAACCTGTGTCATCTCATCCTCATCAAGAGGTTCACACATTTTTGCTTCAAGAATTGGCAGTCGAGCCTCAATTTCAGCAAGATCTCCTGCCGCAGATCGCACTTCATCAATAACAGAACGACCTTTCATATCTTCAATATTTTGCGAAAAATAACCAACAACTACTTTATCTGGGCGGACCACTTGACCTTCATCAGGGCGTTCTTCACCAACAATGAGGCGAAAAACTGTTGTCTTCCCTGCTCCATTAGGGCCAACAAGCCCCACTTTTTCCCCTGCGTTCAGCTGAAAAGACGCTTTGCTGTAAAGGTTTTTATTTCCGTAATGTTTTGAAACATTCGATAAATGAATCATGAAATTCCTCAATGTAAAATATTGGCTTATTTATGGCCCATAACCCTTATCGAGGGCAAGGAGTTTGCTCTGGGCGCGGCATTCCTTGGGCTCTTTCAGAAAGGTATTGAATTCTTGATTGCGAACTGGGATGTGTACTTAAAAACTCTGGGGGACTCCCACCTTGAGCTGCCATTTTCTGCCAAAGGCTCACTGCTCCCATGGGATCATAGCCAGCTTGGCCCATATACTTAAGACCCAAAATATCTGCTTCTTTTTCATGACTGCGACTAAATGGAAGTAAAATTCCAAACTGAGCCCCTAATCCAAGACCTGCAAGAATCATATTATCTGTCTCTTTTCCATTTCCAAGTGCTATTTGAGCCACTGATAAGCCACTTTGAATAATTAACTGCTGTGAAACTCTCTCATTTCCATGTCCAGCTTTGACGTGAGCAATCTCGTGCCCAATAACCGCCGCAAGCTCACTCGAATTTGAAACTAAAGAGATCATCCCAGTATGAACACCCATTTTCTTTCCTGGAAGAGCGAATGCATTTGGGGAGGAATCCTTAAAAATTTGAATTTCCCACTCATTTTTATTTTCTCCCATTACATCCAATAAAGTATGAGTAATACATGTCACCCAACGAACATCGGGACCACTTGTTACTCGCGGCATGGTTTGCTTCATTTTGCTAAATGACTCTGCCCCCATAGCATCCATTTGAGACTCTGGCATTAATTTTAATTGGGTTCGTCCAGCAGGGCTTGTAGAACACCCACTCACCCCTAATACAAATAAAAGAATCAAAATATTTTTAAGCAGACGCTTCATCAAACCGCTCCTTCGTTCACAACTGCTTGATGCTACCTACTTTTTGAGAAGAGAACAACTGTTCATGAAGCTTTATGTCGATGCCAGTTTTTAATTTTCCACCACATCCAACCAAGAAGTATCAATAAAGCACTGAGAAAAATAATATTAAACCATGGAATATGCTGATACCCTGCTTCAACAGCTTCTATTGCAACAGCATTGGGATATAAGCTGAACAGTTGAATACGCCAACCATAGTAAGTCACAAGGGCGGTCGGCAAAGGTTGTGTTTTTTCAAGAGCCATGGCTTGCCCAGATAAGTCTCCAGAGTCAAATTTAAAATATGGAGGCCAAGGCATGTCTTCGTTACGAAATACCGAAGCCTTATTAGTTTTAGCGTCTTTCGTAAAAATATATCTCACATCTTTAGCAAGTTTCTCATTTCCCTTTTTATCGATCCACTTTACTTCCGTTCCAACAACATGAACAATTTCTGTTTTAGGTAGATAATAATAAAGACTTAACGCAAAAATGAGAATCATGATTCCAATAAAGCTTTTACCTACTCGCTTTAAAATTTCCATACTACCCTTCTTCACTCACTGTCAC
>JAGRAB010000378.1 GCA_020435085.1 Bdellovibrionales bacterium
AATACCGCTGAGCATTAAATAAGTAAAATGATTTGATTGTTCAAAAAATATTCAGGGTAAAAATTATATGCCTAAAAATAAGACGGCCGTCTTTATGCGTTAGTATCCTTTCTTGATTTTCTAAGAAAACGAAGTGAAAACACGCAGATGAAAATTTGAAAAGAGGAGTTATTAATGAAACAATCCGTTTTATTTGTCTGGATACTAATAATTGTATCTGGCAGTTTTTTAGCCAATGCCCAAGAGGATGCAAGCGAGGTCTTTATGAAAATAGATCCACCTCGGCAAGGGAGTTTTTACGATCAGCAATTCGAGCCTTTTGTGGGTTTTGGGTTGGGCTACATGGACGAAAATGAAAGCTTAAAAACAGAAGGGTTGCCATTTAATTTAAAATTTGTAGGTTCTTTTTTTCCTGTACAAAGTTGGGTCGCTGATGCGGGAGTTGGTTTTGTCACGCAAACTTTTCAAAATCAGTCGGAAAAAGACATGGTTTTTTCTGGCCTTATGGATCTTGCGGCTCGTTACCGGTTCTCTGGAGATTGGCAAGTGGGACCTCAATTAAAAACGTATATTGGAAACGGGGATTCGTTTGGTTCATCATCTGATAACTTTACAACATTTATTGGTGCACAAGTGATGCGAGAGCAACTCTTATTTGGTAAATATCGTAACCGAATGGGGCTTTCATTGGTTACAGATATTGGAATTCCAAATCAAGATGCTTTTGTAACAAGTTTTGAAGTTCAATTTGCATTGGGTTCTATGGTTGAAAATCGAGTTTCTTACAATCAAGATGTCAATGAAGTAGAGGAAAAAGCGGAGGTTGTTGTAAAGAAAGCTTATAAACTTCCTGTCACACAAAAATCTGTCTTTTTTGACCTTAACCAAAGGCGATTAGCTGAAAATGTAAAAGCCGATTTGAATCGCTCTGTTTCAAAGGAAACAATGGATTTAGATAATGTAAAATATATTGAAGTCATTGGGTATGCAGATTCCACAGGCCCTGAAGGCTTAAATTTAAAAGTCTCTATGGAGAGGGCTCGTTCTGTAAAAACAGAATTAATAAAATTAGGGGTTCCTGAAAATAAAATTAGAACACGTTGGGTGGGTGAATCTGAGGCCCGAGCCAACCAAGTCGAACAACCAGAATTGAGAAAAGTTGAAGTAAAGATTGTGGAGTAAGTTCTTTTGGTGGGTCTAAGTCTTTTTTAAGACTTAGACCATCTATTGGCTTGCATTGACTCTGCTTTGCTCAATAAACTATTGATAAATGAGCAATAAAAATAAAAGAGCTATTCTAAAGCAACTTACAAAAGATCGTTTGAAATTTAAAATTATTGCCACTTTACTTTGTATTTCTCTGGCCTTTAATGGTTACTTTATATTTGAATGGGTTCAGAAAAAACAAGGTGGTTCTTTGTCGCAGATGGGTCCTGGAGAAAAGGTTCCTAACTTTTTAAAACTCAACGTGCCTGTTTCTTGTGAAAATAATCAGATAGAACAACAGCAATTACCTCACTGTCCAAAGGGCGAACGGTTAACACTATTACCTCGGTTTTATCCGATTCACTCCCTTTTTATTGGTTATGAAAAAGGAATTGATCAAACAGGTTTATTTCAAACGACATTGAATCTTGTAAATAATATGAAGCCTCGCATCCCATTGATGGTCATGGTGCCTCGACAACAAATGGAGCAAGCTGTTGCTGAGTTGGACCCTTATTTAAATGATAAAAATAAAGATCTTGTTCGGCTATTGTACACCCCCTCTCAATATACGGTTTGGGCGCAGGACTACTTTAAACCTGCGATTGATGTAAAAACAGGGAAGTTGAATATTTTTGATTTGCCCTATGATAATAATTATGGAGAACATATTCCAACGGCGATCGCACTTGCATGCAATGCCAATCTTATTGGTCAAGCGTCTATTGCAGGAAAAGGAGATGCTGTTCCTTCTGGAAATTTCGGTGGCAATATTGAACCTCTGACAGATGGACTTGTTGTTATTGGCGATAGCATGTCTGAAAGTCAGAAAAAAATTTTAAGATCAGAGCTCAATCAAAAACTTATTGAAATTCA
>JAGRAB010000379.1 GCA_020435085.1 Bdellovibrionales bacterium
TAGTTGGCCCTTTCGCATCTTTTTCATTGGCCAAAAATGATGATTGTATGGCGCGATCTTCAGGAGCGTTTGGAGCTGTTGTCAGAGTGCCGATTTATGATAAAGGCATTCTTGTGAACCAATGTTCAGGGGTTCTCATTGCTCCAAAAATTGTTTTGTCGGCTCGTCATTGCCTGATAGCAGGTGAATTAAAAAATGTCATTTTAGGAACAGGCCATCGTTTTGAAAATATTGAAATTCAATCTTTTAAGACGCTAGAGAAGAAAAGTATTCAAAACACTCAACTCAATTCTGATGGGAGCTTGAGAGAAGAGTCTGTTAAAAATCTTCAAGAATTTATCAGACACGACCTTCTTGTGATTTTTTTAAAAAAAGCATCTCAGCAAAAACCATTTCAAATATTACCATCTGAGGCATGGGTTGCTCTTGAAAAACAAAATGTTTTTTATGTGGGCTATCCTGAAGGCAATCCTTATTGGGAAAAAACCAATTGGGATCAAAAAGTTCAAGTTCCGGTAACAGCTCGAGGAGATTGCCATTTAGATGATTTTTTAGTTCAAGAATCTCTATTAAAGTCAGACTGCCTTGCTGGGCCAGGCCAATCTGGAGGTCCCCTATTTACTGAATGGCAAGGGCAGTTTTATTTGATTGGAATTCATTCATCAGGCTCTCAACTTCAAATTTATGTTCCTGATGACCGTAACCGAGGTTTAGCAGTGAGCATCAATTTGCTGAATAAAGAAATCAAAAAATTTATTGATTCTTTATTTTAATATAGGAGCTCATTTGTGACTTTCTCGGATAAGTTGTTTCGCGTGTTCTAAACTTGTTTTAGAAATCTTTTCTCCCGAAATAAGACGAGCAATTTCTTGAATGCGATTTTCTTTGCTAAGTTCAACAACTTTCATTGTAACATCAGACTTTAAATTTTCTTTCTCGATAAGAAAGTGTTGATCGGCAAAGGCTGCTACTTGTGGAAGATGGGTCACGCAAATCACTTGTTGACCTTGAGCAATGGCCTTTAATTTTCTTCCTACTTTTTCTGCTGTTGGACCACTAACTCCAGCATCGACCTCGTCAAATAAATATGTTCTTGGAAAATCATTATTGCCGATGATTTTTTTCAATGAAAGTAAAATACGGCTGAGTTCACCACCGCTGGCATATTTTGATAGAGAGCGGGCCGAGTCGCTTTTTCCACTACCGATAAGAAACTCTACATCAGAAGCTCCTGTGGTATTTAAGTTCACTTTACTGACTTGAATTTTTAACTCGACACCTTTCATATTTAAATCTTTGAGTTCATCATTCACTTTTTTAGATAAGGTACGAGAGGCGGCTAATCGCGCTGTGTGGAGATCTTCACTGAGAGCCTTTAATTCAAGATTGAATTGAGCGATCACCTTTTTTAATTCGTCAATGCGGTCATCGGCACCTTCAAGCTTTTGTATTTCGCTTTTGATTTCATTCAGTTGAGATAAGATATCAGAAACGGCAGAGCCATGCTTTTTTTGAAGTCGTTTGAGTTGAGTCAATCGCGCTTCAATGTGATCTAACTCGTTAGGGTCACTGTCGAGATCATCAAAGAAATCACGTAAATCATGGACAGATTCATCAAGGAGAGTGCGTGCTTGTTTGAGTGGCTCGAGCTTTTCAACGAGGGTTGGTGAAAAACGCTCTAAATCGAGAGCGCGATGAAGAACCCGGTCAATACGTGTCAAAGCCGAATCGTCATCCCCATAGAGAGTGGCTTCGGCTTGGGAGAAAAAATCTTGAAGACGAGTGGCATTTGAAAGTGTTTTGTAACGTGCTTCTAACTCGTCCTCCTCTCCTAATTTTAGGTTGAGGCTTTCAATCTCATTTTCTTGGAACTTTAAAAAATCCAATCGCTGTTCGCGCTCCATGGACTTTTTTTCAATATCTTCCAATTCTATTTCTAAAATTTTTAAATTTTCATATTTCTCGGAGAACTGTTCTCGCTTCGTCCAGAGGCCACTGAATTGGTCGACCAAATCCAAATGATAGGCTTTACTTTGTAAATGGCGATTATCGTGTTGACCAGTTATCTCAATGAGGGGAGCAAGATTTCCAGTGACAGTTATCATTGGAGAAACAATTTCTCTGAGATCATTTAATGAACATAAACTTCCGTTGAGATAAACACGAGACTTGCCTTGTTTTGAAATCACTCTTCGAACAATGAGAATATTATCTTCCGTAGAGGAAATACCCATATTTTCTACTCGTTGAGAGATATCTGGTCGGTCAGAAATATCAAATGCCCCCTCTAAAGTCGCAAATTCTGCATTGGTGCGAACGGTGTCGCTTAAAGCCTTTTCACCCATAAGAAGAGCCAGGCTTTTTAAAATAATGGACTTTCCAGCTCCGGTTTCACCACTGAGAACATTAAATCCACGATAAAAGGAGACTTGTAATTTTTTAATAATAGCAAAGTTTGAAATCTGTAATTCGACAAGCATTTTTCCCCCAAAGAAAAAGCATCAGTTTTATGCTCTTTCTCCAAATTTTAATTTTTCCCGTAAAAGGTTAAAGTAGTTATGACTGGGATCACGTAAAACATAGTGGTAGCAATCACATTTTTCGACAATAATTTGATCGTTCCCATGAATTTCACCACAGCGAACACCATCAACGGTAAGGAAGGCTGACTTTGTTTTATCATTCAACTCAAACCGTAATTTTAAATGATCGGGAAGCAAAGTGGGCCTATGAGTCAAGCTATGTGGACAAATAGGAGTGACTACGTAACTTTGTGTCTCAGGATGAAGAATGGGGCCACCGGCAGCAAGGTTGTAGGCAGTTGATCCAGTTGGTGTTGATATAATGACTCCGTCAGCCTTAATAGGAGAAATTAATTGGTTATCGATAAATAAAGAGAAATTTGTCAAATGACTATTAGCTCCTCGTTCAATAACAATGTCATTAAGTGCCCGATGGCGGGCAATCACTTTATTTTTTGACAAGACCTTTACATTGAGCATTGTTCGTGGGCGCATTTCCATTTTTAATGCCAGTACTTTTTCGATTGCTAAATGCATAGCTTCTACAGGAGTATTTGTTAAAAAGCCTAAAGAACCCATGTTAATTCCCAGTATTGGAACTTCTTGAGAGTCGAGGATACGAACAGCTTCAAGGTAGGTTCCATCTCCGCCAAGAACAATGACTAAATCAATATTTTTAAAACTTTTTACTTTCGGAAAGTTTTTCTTGCTAGTAAGTGGGATGGTTTGTTTGGGGTGACTAAAGACATTGATATTTTTGTCCGTTAATAGCTGTGCCACTTCAATGGCTTTCTTTTTCGCAAGATCTGTATCTTTTCTATAAATGACGACAACTTTTTTTATGGTTGTCATTTGCTTTTTTTGTGTGAGCTTTTTCAAGCAGAGAACCTCATTGTAAGAAACTAAATTAAACCATCACGTCGTAACAAGGCCTCTGGATCAGGTTCGCGCCCACGAAAATTTTTATAAAGCTCCATGGGGTGAACTGTGCCGCCTTTTTCCAAAATATTTTCTTTAAAAGATTGGGCCACTTTTTTATTAAATAATCCCTCTTCAAGAAATAATTCAAAAGCGTCCGCATCTAGGACCTCCGCCCACTTATAGCTGTAGTAACCCGCCGAATAACCTCCCGCAAAAATATGGCTAAATGAGTTTGAAAAACATGTGCCAGGAATTTTGGGAAATAACGAGGTGTTTTTTGTCGCTTCTGTCTCAAAAACCTCTACAGATTCAATTTTGTTAGGATCTTGGTTGTGCCAAGCCATATCAAGTGTTGCGAAGTTAATTTGTCTGAGAGACGCATAACCAGCTTGAAACTTTGAACTTTCTTTAATTTTTTCAGCAAGCTCTTTTGGTATTTTTTCTCCCGTTTGATAATGCCGAGCAAATAGGTCCAAGCCTTCTTTTTCTAATGTCCAGTTTTCAAAAATTTGAGAGGGAAGCTCAACAAAATCCCAAAACACATTTGTCCCTGAAAGAGAGCGATATTTACACTGAGAAAGAAGTCCGTGTAGACTGTGGCCAAATTCATGAAAAAGCGTTCTGACTTCGTTTAATGAGAGGAGCGATGGTTTATCTTTCGTGGGTTTAGTAAAATTACAGACAATACTTACATGGGGCCTCATATTTTTACCTTTGAAGAGGCCCTGGTTATGAAACCCAGTCATCCAAGCACCGCCTCTTTTACTCGCTCTTGGGAAAAAGTCTGCGTAGAAGAGGCCAATAAAATGACCACTCACCTCATCAAAGACTTCATAGGTTTTTACATCTTCATGATAAGTGGGGTATTCATTGGAGGGTTTAAAGACTAATTGAAAAAGTTTATTGGCATGTTGAAAGGCACCATCAATGACATTTTCCAATTGAAAATAAGGGCGAACATCTTCTTCGTTAAAACTGTAACGACTTTGCTTTAATTTTTCTGAGTAGTAAGCATAATCCCAAGGTTGAAAATCTTGGGGGCCATTTATATTAGCTGCAAACCTTTTAACATCTTCTAAATCAGCTTGAGCTGCTTTTTTAGAAGCGACTGTCAGTTGATTTAAAAAAGTAAAAACGCGGTCGGGAGATTCTGCCATTCTTCTTGCAAGTGTGTACTCCGCATGGGTTTTAAACCCTAGTATTTGGGCGCGCTCATTTCGAAGCCGTACTGTTTCAAGAACATGAGCTTCATTAGAAAAAGTGTCGCTACAGCAGCGTTGAGCGTAGGCCAGCCACATTTTTTTTCTTAAATCTCGATTGTTTGCGTAGGTAAGAAAGGGCACAAAAGAAGGAGCTTGAAGAGTAAAAAGCCATAGACCCGCTTTTCCTTTTTCTTCTGCGGCATGAGCCGCGGCGTCTTTTGCAGAGTCTGGCAAACCTTCAATATCTTTTTCATCAGTTAAAAACATTTCGAACGCATTTGTTGCTTTCAATACATTTTCCGAAAAGAGTGGAGATAAAACGCTAAGTCGTTGATCAATCTCGCGGAGGTGCTGACGTTTTTCTTCAGGAAGGTTTGCTCCGTTGCGAGTAAAGTGAAGATAGGTATTTTCAAGAAGTTGTTTGTCTTCTTGAGAAAGTGAAAACTGCTCTTTTTTTTCCCAAACAGATTGAACGCGTTTGAAAAGCTCCTGATCTAAAACAACATCTGATTGAAATGCAGAAATCATCGGCCCTAATTCTTGAGCGAGAGCTTGAAGCGAGTCGTTCGTGTGAGCACTTAAGATTGAAAAAAATGTACTTGAAGCAAGTTCTAAATCTTCAGTGGCACA
>JAGRAB010000380.1 GCA_020435085.1 Bdellovibrionales bacterium
GTTTACGTTAGGGAATGGAATACTTACGTGGATTGGCTTGTTTTTGGCACAAGCTCAGGAGCCACAGCCAATTATGATGTCACAGGAACAGAGGGTATCAACTGCCCCTACGACTCTGACTTTAATGATAGTTGTAACGACTATGGTGATTGGGAGGATCTATTAAATGATCCTGATGGTGCCAATGGAGCTTACAATACGATTACTTTTAGTAATGATCGACGACGACTTTACTTTCCAGAAGTCAAATACTAAAAATACTTCTTCCGCTTTGAGGACGGTAATATCTTCAGCACATCACGGTATTTAGCAACAGTTCGACGCGCGATTTTGATACCATCTTTCTTTAAGAGTTCCACAATTTTTTGATCTGAAAGTGGGTTCTTGGGGTTTTCTTCTGCAACAAGATTTTTAATTTTTAACTTCACCGATTCACTCGCCAATGAGTCACCATCGGTTTTGCTAATTCCAGAGTTGAAAAAATACTTCAACTCAAAAATGCCACGAGGTGTGTGAACATATTTATTGGTGGTCACTCGAGAGACTGTCGATTCATGCATCCCAATGTCATTGGCAATATCTCGAAGGATCATCGGCTTAATAAAGGCTGGGCCCTCATCAAAAAACCGCTGCTGATGTTTTACGATACTTTCTGTTACTTTATAAATAGTTCGTTGCCGCTGATGAATTGACTTAATCAACCATACCGCCGAACGCAATTTTTCTTGAATGTAATCTTGGGTTTTTTCGCTCGAAACCTGATCACCTTTTAGAATGTTCTTATAAAGATTCGAAATTCTCAACCGAGGAAGTCCATCCTCATTGAGTGAGACCATATACTCATCACCCACTTTATAAACATAAACATCAGGAGTGACGAAGTGAGTGTCGTTCGACATAAAAGCACGGCCCGGCTTTGGATCCATCGAGTAAATAATCTTACACATATCGACCACACTCTCAATATCCATCTCCATGGCCTTGGCGATTCCTTGATAATTTTTCTTTTCCAAATCTTTCAGGTGATTGTTTATCAAGTGCACCAAATCATTGGTATCCTCTTGAATATGCTGGGCTTGAATCAACAAACATTCCTTTAAATTTCTTGCACCCACACCCGCGGGATCAAATTCATGTAAAAAGGGAATCATTTCTTCAAGCTCTTTTTCATCAACATCTTCTTGTTCGGCAATCGTTGAGAGCTCGGTTTTAATATAACCATCGTCATCCACGTAACCTATAAGAATATCAATAATAGCTTCTTCCTCTTCATTAAACCCAGCTAATCCCGCCTGCCATGATAAATGGTCATGTAACGTTTGAGAGGTCGAAATAATGTTCTCATAGTTCATTATCTCTTCATTACCAGACCCCATGGTTTGAGGAGGTTTTTGATTTTGATCTACATAACTCTCCCAATCAAATTCCTCTTGGCTTCGAGGATCAGGGTTGGATTCACCGGCTGGATCAATTTTTTCCTCTGAGGCTTGACGCTCTTCTCGAATCACTTCATCTTCGCCCTCGGCAGTGTCTTGTACTTCTTCGAGCACAGGATTTTCAATCAACTCTTTTCGCACAGCTGTTTCAAGTTCCAATCGTGACAACTGAAGCAACTTAATGGCTTGTTGAAGTTGAGGTGTCATCCTCAACTGTTGCGAAAGTTTTAAACTGGTTTTGAGTTGCATAGCCATCTACGTTGTCCCCTTATAATTTGAAATTTTCGCCAAGATAAAACTTTTTCGCCACTTCGGATGAGGCAATTTCATTAGCCGTTCCTTCCACTTCAATTTTTCCTTCTTTCAAAATATAGGCTTTGTCACAAATACCTAAAGTTTCACGAACGTTATGATCTGTAATCAAAATACCAATTCCTTTTTCTTTGAGCTCTCGAATAATCTCTTGAATATCCCCCACTGCAATGGGGTCAATTCCGGCAAACGGCTCATCGAGCAATAAAAAACTTGGGGCCCCTGCAAGAGCTCGTGCAATCTCTACCCTTCTTCGCTCTCCCCCTGAAAGAGAGTACCCATAACTGTCTCGAATATGTTGGATTTTAAAATCATCAAGAAGTTGTTCGAGCTTTTCAGCACGCTCTGCTGATGAATAACCTTGTGCTTCAAGGGCCACAAGAATATTTTCTTTGACTGTTAATCGTCGAAAGATACTTGGCTCTTGTGGTAAATAACTTAAACCATGTCTCGCTCTTTGAAACATCGGTAACTGACCAATATCTTTGTCATCTATTTTGACAACGCCCTCATCAGGTTGAACAAGACCGACGACCATATAAAAAGATGTGGTTTTCCCTGCACCATTGGGTCCAAGAAGGCCAATCACCTCACCAGAGTGAACTTCAAAAGAAACAGACTTAACAACTTCACGTTGTTTAAACTTCTTTTTGATCCCACTGATTGTTAGCTTCTTCACTTTTCTCCCGCTTTCTTTTGATCTTCCACTTCTTCCACACGTGCACGAGCCTTCATCACCTTGACGGTTTCCCCACGATTGAGAAAAACAATTTCTTCTCCTCGTAATTCATCGTTATTTTGAACCACGCGAGGTGCTCCGCGAAAAACAAACTTTTCTTCTTCAAATAAAACTCGAACATTATCAGAGGTGCCATACTTGACATCATCACTCACTCGTACACCATTTTTAACAAACATAGTTTTTACAACTCCCTTTTTTTGATCGTAATCAAATTCTGCCTCGGGCCCTGTTAATCTCATGTTGTCAAAATCAATCACTACGTCTCCGCTAAAAAAAGCTTTTTGACTTTTGCCACTAAAAAGAGCCGTATTCGAACGAATTTTTGCTTTCTGTCCTTTTACAAATGTTTTTCGAGCCACAACTTGAGATTGCACCTTCATTGTTGACTCATTCAGATCTGCTTTTATCCCGACGCCATTCAACCTAAGTGGATTACCATTTTTATCTTTAGGTCCAACCATAGAGATGGGGTCATCACTGACTAAGCTACGATCTCCTGATGTATAAGAAACTTTTTCTGTTTTAAATACGTAGCCGTTAGAAGAACGTGTCACCACATCTCCCTTCACTTCCATATTTTTTGTTTCTGGCTCCACAAAACCTTGCTTTCCTGTCACCGTAAAATAAACCCCATCGTTTCCAAAGAAAATGGCTTTCACATTTTCAAGAGTCCACTGTGTTTCGGTTTTAAAGTCTAATGCTTCGTCAGCCCAAAGTTCCCAATCTTTATTTCCATCTTTAGTTCCAACGCTATGAACTCCCTGCATCAGTTGTTCCACTTTATCACTGTTGACATGACTTTCATTGATGTCATCAGCAACAATGGATGGACTTTTATTTAAAGTTTTAGGTGCCAAAATAACGATTTCAAGAATAAGCAAAACGAGTAATATTCCTAAAAACCACTTACTGTATTTTCTCACCTCAACTCCTTATATACTCTAACACAAGTTTGGCATGAAATTAGCACGTTTTGGAGCATTACAACCAGATTTTTCAACAAAACTTTATCTTTTCGATAGGTTAAATTTCATTTTCAAACCTCGACTCAGACATTCGTCTCATTTTGAATCGAAAAAAAAATTCTCTTTAAGTCCAACAAATAATACACCGAATAAAAGATGTTATGCCTCAATGGTTTGTTTGCGATAATGAAATCGTAAAAGGTCCTTTTACAGAAGATCAGGTCGTTCAAATGATGAACAACGGCCTTTTTCACCCTGATTCGACGGTTTGGGGCAAAATACTCGATACCTGGAAGCCCTACACCTGGTGGAAATCCAATCTCTCAGATTTAAAAACTAAGGCCGAACATGCAAAGGACCCTGCCCAGTGGCATTATGCTCTTGATGGTGAGACTTTTGGACCCATGCAGAGAAAAGCTCTTGTTAACATTATTAAAAACATGAAGGGAGATGCCAATGATGTCCTGCTTTGGACACAAGGTATGAATCAATGGGCTCCTATTTATGAGTTTCATGACCTCATGGATGAAGCTGGAGTGAATCGGCGGCAATTTCCACGCGCTCATTGCGAAGGAAAAATTGTTATTCAACAAGGAAATCAATATATCGTTGGAGATCTGAATTCAATTAGTGAAGGCGGTTGTGGTGCAAAAAATTTCAATTTTGATCTCGCCCCAGGAATGGTCGTTAAGGCAGAAGTGATTTGCAAAGCTCTTGGTGGTTCTATGCACGTGCCCTCTCAAGTGCGCTATATTGATGAAAATACCGTTGGATTTAAATTTATAAGTATTAATAGAGAAGCTCAATCTTTGATTATTAGCTACGTGAAGGAAAAAAATCTCGAGACCATCGAGCAACTTCGCAAAGTTGGTTAAATAACCCTACTTAATTGTGGAAGATCATACCCCTCCGTTCTCTAAATATATTGATCTATTGCAAGTTTTCATTAATCGAACGGCTTTCTCGAAAACTTTGTTTT
>JAGRAB010000381.1 GCA_020435085.1 Bdellovibrionales bacterium
TTTTTTTTTTTTTTTTTGAAGCTATTGCGCTCATGATTTTAAAATGCGTCGCTCTTGAATGGGACGCCGATCGATGAGACTCAAGCAGCTTGTTGCTTGTTCCATCAATTGAAACATAGTGGGTAAAATAATGAATCCACCGGCCAAACCAATATAACTAAGAGCTCCCATTTGGACTTTAAATTGAGAGCGAAATGCATCGTAACGTCCTTTAAAAAAAGAATCTTTCATTTTTAAAGTTTTATCTAAACCCATAGCTGCTAACCGGAGAGATTCTAGCGAAGCGTAATGGGTTGCATTGGCTCCCATAAAATATGTGATACCGGATAAGTAAATGGCTGGGTTTAAAAACATTTTTATTGTATCTTCTCCAATATTCGGATTGTTTTCGTAAGCCCATGTCATTTTCATTACTGAAGAAATAAATAAAAAACCCATAATTAAAGCAGTCATTCTTGTCATTTGAACTTTGCCCTGCTTTATTTCTTGGATAAAATCGCGAGCATTTTGGTTTGAAAACTGAAGACTGCCAATATCAGTAAGAGTGGCAGCCCCTTCAACACGATGGTTTTGAATAGCCTCTGAGACTGTCGTTTGTGGACCTGTATTATAACGCGCCATCATTCGATAAAGACGAGAAAAAATAGGGTTCTTTATAGCATTGGCCGCATTTTGCCAGTTTTGCTTTGCTAATTCGAGTACAGATGTTTTGCTATTTCCGTGGTTCATTGAATCTGCATTTTTCAAATTTTTAACAACATCTTGGTATTTTTCTACTTCAATAGATTCCACTAAACGACGAAGCTCGACCTTCTTAGGATCATTCAGGAGTCGTTGTCTGAGTTCCGGATCTGCAATACGGCGGCTGTACTCCTCTGTGATAGAGCTTTGAATTTGTTTTGGGTGAAAAGACGTTTCTAAGACTTTGGCGATATTTTCTAAAACAGCACGATATTCTCTCAAAGCTCTTGAGCGAATCAGATCATCTTTGAGTTGACCTTCTGTATAACCTTTAAATGTTGGATCAAATGGGCGAGGTGGGTTTTGACTGGCTTCTAACTCCACTGCGCGCAATTGAGACGGCGAGCCCTCAAAAGAGCGAACATCAATACCGAGTTGTTGATGAAGAGAGCCACCTTTGGAAAACCAAGAGGGGCGAGACATTTGTTGCATCAGTGTTGCAAACTTTTGAGAAACTCCAGAGCTTTCAGAGGTTTTGGCATAGGTCAGCGTTGGCATGATAGCCAGTTGAAAAGATAAAAACCATAGAAAGAAAGTTCTCATTACTTTCACCCCCTTAAATAGGGAGTCCTCCAATACTAAAAAATTGCAACCTCAATGCCAAAATATGAAATTGATAGCGATTTCATCGAATCTGGGAGGAGAGACAGTATAAAAAAAGGAATGTATGGGGAAATTGACAAAAAATGTTAGCCAGTTGAAAAAGAAAAACCCAGGCTTTTTAGGCTCCTGGGTTTTTTAAACTTCTCGATGATAAAAATTTAGTAATTAAGATGCTGACTTTGCTCCACAAGCTTTTTTCATTTGCTCAACAGTCACGTTAAAAATATCTTTTAATTTGCCATCAAGATCAGAAACGTTATCAGCAACAGCACTTAATTTCTTGATGATGTCTTGTTTTTCAAGGCCGTTGGCGTTTCCAGAAACAGCATCAATGACTCGTCCAACTTCACCATTTAGAATTTCAAGAAGGTTGTTTAAATCATCCGCATCAACAGTTGCAATGGCTTGAATCAATTTTCCATTAAGTTCTAAAAGTGATCTTTGATCTGCCTCACCAACTTTTGCAGAACTGCTCATTTTTTCAAGAGCTACAATATTTTGTTGTAACTTATTAACAGTTCTTAATACTCGAGAATTGCTCTTTCCACGGCTTCCTAAAGCATCGACTTCTGCTTGATTTAAAAGTGAGCCGGCGCGAAGGGCTGCAGCACTTCCAGCATTCACAGTTGCAGCAGCAGCTTGTGACATTTGAATTGTCGTAGACACTTGCGGGGCAGCTTGCTGAGCAAGAACTGAGCTTGCCGAAAACGCCAATGTTGCCAAAGTGGCGATAATCAATTGTTTTGTCATTTGAATCTCCTTATATATAAATTAAATATCAATTCACAATCGTAGATGAGAAGTGCAATGGATATGCCTTTCCACGAGCTTAAAAAACAAGGGTGCGGAATTAAATAAATTAAGCAATTACAGGTGTTTACATTGTTTATGAGGGGTGTTTAAAAATAAGACAGTGCCCCAAATTGTCGTCTTTTTGCAAATCTTTCAGTTTT
>JAGRAB010000382.1 GCA_020435085.1 Bdellovibrionales bacterium
CAAACAAAAATTGATTTCTAATTTTGACTTAAGCCCAGTAGTTCTTAAAAAAAGAACTGATAGACTCTTCTTTCGCAAATAAGCAAAGGAGAAAAAATGATTAAACGGATTTTAATTGCAATGGCTGTCGCAGGCTTTGCAATGAGTGCAAATGCGAAAAGTGTGAAGTCAAACTCAAGCACACAAGAGTTTGATTACGAAGTTTTTAAAACGGTAACGCTTCCAAGTTTTCCAGATATTGAAATTCCTATTTATAAAAGTGCAGGAACAGAAGGCCCTGCAATATTACTTGTACACGGAAATTCATCTTCTTCCCGATCGTTTTTATTTCAAAAGTTTGGAGAGTTAGGTCGGGATCGAAAAGTATTCATGATGGACCTTCCTGGATTTGGACGTGCAGGCAAAGTGGATTCAAACATTCCATTTCCAGTTGATAGCAACGGGATTCCTCAAGGGTTTCCGCAATACCAAGTGGGCATGATTGAAGCTATTGCTCGTGTGGCGAATGACCCTGACGTCCAGGCAGAAGTTCTTGTTGGATGGAGCCTTGGTGGAGATCTTATTTTGCTGACACAAGGTTTAGGGTTACTTCCTAATACAAAAGGTCTTTTCTTTTTTGGTACAGCACCTGTTGGAGCAAACCCAACAACAACAGAGCTTCCTTTTTTGGGACCTAATGTTCCAGGTTTAAATTTATCAATTCTTGCTTCTTTTGGTTTTAGTTTTCAATTCAATCCCAATGCCATTTTAGGATTTGATTTTAACGGACTATTTACAGACCCAGTTCCGGCATATGCTCCATCTCCAATTGCAGATGCACCAGATGTGGGAGCGGCTTATATGAGAGCTTTTTTTAATGAACGCAGAAGACTTAATGGCGATGTTCCCTCTTTTGTTCTTACTGATGGATATGATCGAGCCGATGCTCGTGCTCGAGGTTCTATTGGTGTTGTGAGCTTTAACTTACTACCTCCAGGTCCAATTCCATTTCCTGACGAGTTGGATGTGTTGAGAAGTTTAGTGAATGATCCCAATGATCCTAACGATGACATTCCTGTTGCAATTATTCATGGAAAACAAGATGCATTCGTAAACCTTCAGTATTTAGAAGGTCTTAAAGCTGGTGGAGTTATGCCAACTCTTTGGAGGGGAGATATCCAAGTTGTTCTAGGAGCGGGTCATGCTGTTCAATTGGAGCGGCCTCGTCGATTTAACGACTTAGTTGCGGAGTTTGTAAATTCGCTTTAATTTTATTAGAAATTAAATTGATAAAGGCCTGCACAAGTGGGCCTTTATTTTTTGGATGGCCTCATTGAAGATGGTGAGGGCTGGATGGATATGATTGCCAGTAGAAACCAAACATCGCACACATACAATCAGGAAACCGCCGATCTGATCGTAAATAAAATTTTGTCGCTTTATTTTGATCTTTTTAAAAACTGCTTTCTGACTTAGATTCTCGAAAATAATCATGATGTTTCAACCATTAGATGTTTCTAAGACGGAACTAAGCAAAGATGTGATCGAAAAAATAAAAAAGTGCATTATGAACTTTTCTGAAATTGAAATCGTTGTGATTTACGGATCTCGTGCAAAAGGAATTTTAGAAACGGATCAGACATTGATTTGTGTCTCTTAGGAAAGGGCCTTACTTCTAACCTTATTTTAAAACTGGATAACGCACTTGATGAATTAATGCTTCCTTATAGCTTTGATCTTTCAATTTTCGAAAAAATTGATAATCAAAATTTTAAAGATCATATTTCTCGCGTTGGAATGGTTCTTTATCAAAAATAAGGGGTTTTATTTGATATTCTTAATCAGAAGAGAGCCAGAGCGAATGGGTTGAAGTTGATTTGAGGTCAAGAATGGAAAAGAGAGAATTCTCTTGAAAAATTATCGAAGTATGATAATATCGGAATATGATTATCAGCTTTGGCAATCAACTGGCAGAAGATCTTTTTGATGATAAAAAGTCAAAACATACGAGGCAGTTTCCCTCAAAGTTATATCGCGTAGCTCGTAGAAAGATCTTATACCTACATGAAGCTGATAATTTAACGGATCTTCGTGTACCGCCGGGAAATAGATTGGAGGCCTTAAAAGGTGAATTAAAGGGTTTTCATTCCATCCGAGTCAATGATCAATGGCGAGTCATTTTTAAATGGTCGCAAACAGGTGCTAGCGAAGTTCAAGTGGTGGATTATCACAGTTAGGAGTATTTATGAGACAGCCAAAAAACCCATTTCATCCAGGAGAAATGCTTATTGAAGAATTTCTTGTACCGATGGGCATGACTCAAGCTGAATTTGCTCACAAGCTGAAGTGGACCAAAGCGAAGTTAAATGAACTAATTAGGGGCAAGCGAGGTATTACTGCGGATACTGCTCTGGATTTGGCGGAAGCCTTAGGCACATCTCCGAAGCTATGGATGAATCTACAAGCCACCTATGATCTGGATAAGGCCATGAAACATAGAAGTGCTTAGTGATATTTTGGCCACTTTTCTTGTGAAAAAGTGGCCAAAAGAATTTGTAAAAACAAGTGTTAAATGACCAGGACAAACGACCGATTACAATAATTAATTATTGCCTGTAAAAAATTGAAGCTTTTAGCGGGCCATCGTAAGGAGTAATTTGAAAACTAAAACTTGGGCTTGGAGCATCAGTCGTTTTTCGATAGGTTTGGGTGATAAGGTGACCATCAGCTGATAATTGCATCGTGCTGGATAATTCAACGTCCTCTGATACACATTTAATAACAAGTATTCTGCTATCCATGGCGTTTTCTGTATTATATGGGTTAATGT
>JAGRAB010000383.1 GCA_020435085.1 Bdellovibrionales bacterium
TATAAAAGTTGCCCTCAAAAGATGTGATAAAGGGCGCGTGATCAAAAGAATATCTGGTCATCAGAATGCCAATGCCATCCATAAGAACACCGATAAGAGCAAAACTAATCCCTTTGATGCCCCAATGGCGATGGATCCGATATCTTTCATAGCTAAAAATCATTAAACAACCAATAAGAAAGAAAATAGCGATCCAGCGGTGAGTCGCCATTTTTTGTTGAAATAAGATATAGGCCATAACGCCCATAAAAAGAGGCTGAAATGAAAACAAAACCATTGTTCTTGCCGGACCAATAATTGTAAACGCCTTCAATAAAAATTGGTCTCCAATGGCAAGACCTAAGCCACCACTGAGAAAGAGCAGAAAAAAGGGGGTAAAGTGAAGGGAGTGCCACCCAGTCGTTAAAAGAATGGTGAATGAAAAAGCAATTACCGCAGTGAGTGACTTTACACAATTTGTCCAAAGCACTGTGGTTTTGTGAGACATCGATGTATAAATAATGATGGCTAAGGCAAAACTAATATTTGATGCAAGTGCAAAGTATAATGAAGTCATTGATATGAGTTAATAGATTTGCTTGAATAAAGCAAACGGTCTTGGAGGGTGAAAAATGAATGATTTAGGTCTATTGATTCTCAGAGTTTTCTTTGGTGGAACAATGCTCTTTGCGCACGGATGGATGAAGCTTTCTAATTATTCCATGTTTGTCTCTCAATTTCCTGATCCTATTGGGTTTGGTCCTGATGTGGCTTTAAGTTTGGCCATTTTTGCGGAGGTTTTTTGTGCAGGGGCTGTTGTATTAGGACTTCTTACTCGTTTGGCAACGATTCCACTTATGATAACTATGGCTGTTGCTTCATTTGTTATTCACATCAATGATCCATTTCAAAAACAAGAGTTATCATTAGTCTTTTTGGTGGCATTTTTAGTTATTTTTATTTCAGGTTCAGGGAAATATTCATTACAGCATGTCTTAGGACTGACAACGACACATCGCTGGAAGACATTTTCATTTCTTTTAAAGTAAGAGTTGTGGAAAATTTATCATGCCACTGCTAATAAAGATAAAATAAATTTAAAAATCAATAGGAGCACTGATTGAGACATTTGCAGATTCTGCGGCATAACCCTCAATCGGTATTGTTGTTCCATTGTATTCAATTTCATTGAGATTATGAAAAATAAGACCTAAGTTGGCTCTAATATTTTTTGAAATTTTTAACCCAAACTCTCCCTTAATAGCACTGCCTTTGATAATACCTCCGGAGAGTGAGTCTTCATTTTTATCAAAAGGATAATAGCCTATCCAAAAACCAATCACATTGTAGTCAACGCCAATTCCACCACCTATCATTTTTGTATTCCACTCTGTATTGTTGAGGGGTTCATGAAAGTTATAAGGGCCTGCGGTATAGTAGTCACCACCGAGAAAGAAACGCTTTCCAAGGTTGAGGCCAAGCTTGCTGCAGAGGTGAAAATCATTGGCAACATCATAGTAA
>JAGRAB010000384.1 GCA_020435085.1 Bdellovibrionales bacterium
TCGCTGTTAAATCTTTCAATGAAAGACCCAGCTCTCTTTGACTCGGCAACACTCTTAAACCATTTTCAAAAGGCAATGCCACAAGTAAATTATGAGTCTTTTCAAACTCTGCGTTTTTCAAAATTTTTTGATACTCAACTTGAAAAACATTATTAAAATCTTTTTGATCAAAAACAATATCTACTTTTAAGGGGTTGACCAACCCAAGTTCTACTAAAACTCCATGAGTGGCTCTTGCTGAGAGTTGTCCATGACCCCCTTCAATCCACTCATTTAAAAATTCTAATGACCAATGCGACAAATCTTTAATATGCTCCACTTCTGAAGGATAAGAAAAATCTTTTCCTTGAAGCCTGCTAATAATTGTTGTGATAAATTTTTCTTTCTCGTCTAATGGCACCGATTGATACATTCTCCAAAGGCCATAAGAAAAAAAGCTTCGAAACCCAAGAATGGAAATATCGTTGAGTGATTGCAGGTCTGTGTCGCTTTCTTTTCCAATCAATCCATTTTGATTTGTACAGTATTCAAAATGAAAAGGGCTTCTTAAGTCAGAATAACAATATTGTCGAAATGTTTGGGCAAACTCTAACCATTTTGGATTCCGATCTAAAATCGGTTGATGTGTGTAAGGGTCCTCAAGAGAAAAATCATTGACTGCCACAGCAGACAAAAACTCTGCAGCCACTTCAAGAGCAAAGTGATCGTTGTTTGATTGAATTTGATCTAAGAGTTTAAACAGAATAATTTTTTCTAAAGATCCTTTTTGCAGTAAGAGCTCTGAACCAATGATAATTCCTCTCGAGCTCTCTGAACGTAAAATAAACGGATGCGAAAAATCAATTGTCACAACCACAGGCTGCCATCCACGAGGAAGCAATCCAACGAGAGAAGGCAGATGATCCATACGATGAACCACTTTTTGTAAAAGCAAAAGATATTCTGGCTCTACTTTTGGCTGTGCTAATCGACTTAAAACATGACACGTCGGAAGGGCTTCTAATGGTTGATCTTGCTGACGAATTTGAATGGCTTGCACATAGGCCGAATCTATACATACCCTTTCTGGATCCATCCAAACAGCAAAAACCCACGAAGCAAATAGCAACGAAAATGCTGTTAATAGAAAAGACAATATCTTCAAGTGATTCTCTCCAAAAAAGTCCACGGCTTAATTTTTGAGCGAGGACACGCCCAATCGCCTTTTGCCTCTTCTTACACGGATTGCAGTCAATATGCCAGAATCAGTGCTATAAATAGCTGAAACTGAATGTGATTTTTAGATATTTTCACGGTCTCTCAGGAAGATTTTTCAAAACTGTTCGATTTGGCTTCAGGTCCTCCTTCAGGTATGCACTGCATACTAAAATAAAGCTTCACACTGTTTTTAAATCATTTTAAATTTATAGGTCTATCTCCAATAAACCATTTTTTGGTTGATATCGACCACTTTTTGGTTATATAATAGATTCATGCTTGAAGGATTATTTGGTAATAAATCTGCAGAAAAAGTACTCTTTCATATCTATCACTATGGAGAGTCCCATGCATCAGCTATTGCAAATGATTTTGACGTTGCTCTCAATCCGATAAAACAGCAGCTCAATCGCTTTGAAGAAGCTGGTGTCCTTTTTTCAAAGGAGGTTGGGCGATCGCGACTGTATTCTTTTAATCCAAAATCACCATTTACAAAGCCTGTTCAAAATATCATTAAAATAGCCTATGAAAATATTCCTTTAAAAGAACGACAAAAAATATTTGCAACTCGACGCCGCCCTCGAAGGAAAGGGAAACCTGTAAAATGAAAACTCCTCACTGGAAAAATGCTGATGAGCTCGAGGTCTGGAAGTTTGTTGCTTGCCATTTAGCCAAAAATGGAATCGACACTGTTCTTGTTGGTGGGGCCGTTTGTGCTATTTATTCTGAAGGCATCTATAAATCTGGAGATCTTGATTTAGTCAGTCGATCACTCATGGACCATAAAATTCCTGATATTTTAAAATCCATTGGTTTTGAAAAAAAATCAGGTCGCCACTATGAACACCCTGAATGCCGAATCTTTGTAGAGTTTGTCACTGGCCCCCCAGGCATTGGTGATGACATTGACATCAAGCCAGATCACCTGAAAGTTGACGGCAACAAGCTCTATCTTTACTCGCCCACTGATTGCATTAGAGATCGCCTGGCCTCTTACATTCACTTCAAAGCTCGAGAATGCCTCGACCAAGCGGCATTAGTTGCCAAGAAGCATCCTTTTAATCACTCTAAAGTTAAAGCATGGTGCGAAGCTGAGGGCGCGCCAGATGCATTTGATGATCTCATGGAAAAAATTAAGAAAATGTAATCTTATATCTGTCTAGCACCTCTATATCAGAAATTGAACCGTGTACCTTAATATCAAATACAACTGATTAGGATATTTAGAATTATTCTAATTAATAAATAATTAAATACTGAA
>JAGRAB010000385.1 GCA_020435085.1 Bdellovibrionales bacterium
AAACTCAGCCGATACGTTTTCATCAAATTTGAGAAATTGACGATTGTGAAGAGTCGTGCTCTTAAATAGTGAAAAAACTTCAAGATGTGTGTAGTTACTCGCTATTTGGTAAATAATCTTTGATTACCTCAATTTGAATATATATAGTTCGTTTGTGCCAAAGCAAAAAAATTTGCTTTAAGAGAGAATGGGGAGAATATCAGGAAAAACAGCACCTTGTGAATAGCCGACGAGCTTATAGAAAAACAAAGGCAATTATTTTTGCGTGGAATTAAGGGGAAACGCAAATAATTTTGCTTTTAGTAAACAGAAAAACTCTTCTAACACCATAAATTGCATTTCAACTTGGCACTCTTATTGAACTGTTAATAAGTGGGAGGCTATTTTGAAACCAAGAGTAATAGTCATAGATGATGATAAAATTACTGAGGATATATGTGCAGAATTTCTAGAGGAAATTTCTGAGTCTGTAGATTTTTTTAATAATCCAGTAGATGCCCTAAAATCTGCAAAACTTAATCCATTTAATATTGCTATTGTCTTTATGGATCATAATTTCAAAAACAAAAGCGGCGATATTGTTGCTTATGGATCAGATTATATTTCTGATTTTAAAAAGCTAAATGACACGATTAAAGTCATTATGATTTCTGGTGATAAAAGTGATGAAACATTAAGAAAATGGTTTATTGCAAAAGCTGATAACTGTATTTTCAAAGGTGATGATTGTTGGAGCAAGGTTGTTGAGTCATCAAGAGATGCCTTAAGAGAATTTGAGATTAGAGAAAATCTTTCCAAAAGAAGGTCAAAGCTTCTTGTCCCTGAACCTATTAAACTGATGAATATGGTCGGAAGATCAATGGAGCTTGAAAAAGCTTGTGATATGTTGATTAAGGCGGCTCCCACAAAACATACAGTTCTTATTCTTGGGGAAACAGGAACAGGAAAAGAGCTTTCCGCCAAGGGTGTTCATAAACTTTCAGAAAGAAAAGGAAAGTTTATGGAAATTAACTGTGGACAGTACAATAACAACGACACCACGTTAGAAGCAGAGCTTTTTGGTACGGAGAAAGGAAAATTTACTGATGTCTCTAATACTATTGGTTTAATTGAAGCCGCCAATGAGGGAACTTTATTTCTAGATGAAATTCACAATATGCCTATGAGGGTTCAACAAAAACTCCTTAGATTTTTAGAAGATAGGTCATATAGAAAATCTGGCTCTACAGATATTAAAAAATCCACTGCTAGAATTGTTTGTGCTGGAAACTCTAAACTTAAAGATTTGGTAAGCTCCGGTGATTTTATGCCGGATCTTTACTATAGAATTAATAGAATCTGTGTTGAGCTTCCTGATCTTAATTCAAGAAAAGAAGATATTGAGGTTCTTGCCTACCATTTTCTAAAGAAATTTGGTGAAGACAGGGAAATTTTAATTAGTGAAAACGCCATTAAATTTTTGAAAAACCAGGACTGGAAAGGAAATGTTCGAGACTTGGCTAATATTCTTGCTAGAGTTACAACGTTAGTAAGTGAAGACCTTATTACTGTCGAGCATCTTAAGGAGTGTGGAGATTTTGAAGAAAAACCCTTTGAAAAGTTCCATGAACTAGAGAGCAGACATGAACTAGAGAAGAAGTTACTTATCATTAAAAGTTGGGAGCTTTCAAATGGTAGCAGAACAAAAGGTGGTGATCTTTTAGGTATCTCATGACCAGCCGGGAGTTTTAGTACCAATACAAGAATTCCCCTCACACCGCAAGTAGTTCAAGTTTTGGTTGAATAGTTTTCGGCGCAGGAGGCTTTCCACCAAGGCTCGAGTGAGGGCGAACAGTGTTGTAATGCACCCTCCACCTCTCAATCAAAACCTTAGCTTCAAACAGTGAATAAAATATTTCCCCATTCAAAAATTGATCTCGCATTTTGCCATTGAAAGACTCAACGTAGCCATTTTCCCAAGGACTGCCTGGCTGGATAAAAAGTGGTCCAACCTCGAGACCTTCAAGCCATTTCACCAGTCGTTTTGCAATGAACTCTGGGCCATTGTCAGACCGAATATGCTTTGGAATACCTCGGAGTAAGAACAGTTCTGCCAAAACTAAAATCACGTCTTGCGAGTTGATCTTTCGTTTTACAAAAGTGGCCAAGCTTTCCTTGGTAAATTCATCAACTATGTTGAGTATTCGAAAGGCTTTCCCATCATGAGTTCGATCGTGAACAAAATCATAGGACCAAACATGGTTCGGGTGCTCCGGCCTGAGCCTAATACAAGAACCATCAGCTAACCAAAGCCTTCCTCGTTTGGGCTGCTTCTGTGGAACTTGAAGCCCCTCTTCTCGCCAAATAGTGTAAACAGCATCTTTGCCAATGCGCCAACCTTCATTGTTGAGCATATCAGTGATTGTCCGGTAGCCGTAGCGACCATACTCTTCAGCGAGCTCGATAATTCGGCCTCGAAGTTTTTCTTTTTCTTCATTGTTTTTTGGCTGATATCTCTGAGTTGTCCTGGCTTGCCCGATGACTTTACAAGCGCGCCGCTCACTCACACCATGATTATCAATGGCGTGAGTGACGGCCTCTCGTCGCTTGATCGGGCTTAAAAGTTTCCCGAGGCAACGTCTTTCAAGATTGCATTATCGAGCGCCATATCGGCCACCACACGCTTCAGGCGAGCGTTTTCCTTTTCAAGCTCCTTGAGTCTTTTAGCCTGATCGACCTTCATGCCGCCGTACTCGTTGCGCCAGCGCACGATCGTCTGCGGAGTGACTCCAACTTTCTTGGCCGCTTGTTCGAGCTTCAGGCCTTTGCCTTGCTCAAGCTCAACTGTACGTAAATGTTGAATAATTTCTTCTGGGGTATAGCGTTTTCTTGCCATTTTGACCTCCGGTTATGGGGCCCACATTAACACAAAAAGTGGACCCAGTTAGCCCGGGCAGGTCACACCAAGGAAAAGAAACTATAATTATTCTTGATGAAATTGCTGACCTCGATAGAGGGATTCCCATGTTTGCTGATATTATTTCAAGTATTGCTGAAACTGGCAGAAAAGAAGGTGTTTGGGTTTTCTCATCCACCTGCGTACCATCCGTTTTTAACGATGAAACACTCAAAGCATGTAAAACATGCTTAAGGGTTGCGACAAACTATATTTTTACGTCTATGAGTGATGAAAATTTATCAGAACTTGAGAAAGACTTTGAAATCATTGATGAGAGAGACAAGGCCATCATCAGGTCTTTAAAAACTGAAAAAGATAAACACTCTGAAATCTATGTAATTAGAAAAGATGGGAAGAGAGCTGTTTTTAGGTTTGTTGAATCCTCTACAAAAAGATGGCTCCAGCCTACAAGTATTAAAGAAACCCGTGAATCACTAAAGGCCTTAAAGAAGTTTGATGGTGATTCTTTAAAAGCAGCTCAATACTTAGAAGAAAAATTTCCTGATGGAGTTGCCTAACATAAAAAATGGAGGTTTTAAATGATTGGTTTAAGTGAAGACACAAAAAGAAGAGTGCAAAGTGTTCGGAGAATGATTGAGACAGGAAGGCTTGATCGTCCTGGTTTATTGAATCTTGTCGAAAAAGCAAAAGGCAAAGACCATGAAACAGCATCTATCATGCTGAGAGCTTTAGCAAAAGCGGAGTTAAAATATCAGGACTATAAAGTGAGTCTTGCTATGAGTGATGGCAACTATAGTCATTTTCATATTGATGAGAAAGACTCTTGGCTCATAGATGATTATTTAGACATCAAAACTAAGGAGCTTCATAACGAAAAGGAATTTATGGAGTCTATTGTTGCCCCAGAGCTTTCTACTACAGTTCTTCAGCGTGACAAGGAAATAAGACGATTGAGAACAGCTCAAATAAAAAGAGAGCGAGCAAAAGCATTAGGACTTAAGGTTCAAGGTTTTAAAAAAGCAATTGGTCTTTCTCGGTAGTTTAAGCAAACGCCTTAAAAAAGGATTTTTTAAGGATTATTGGAGGCAGGATGCCAAATTTAATTTTAATTATTTTATGTATATTAACTGGAGCTGTAAGTGCTCGCGCAAATAGCTATAGTTACAAAGATTCTAAATCATTTTCTTCCGACGATTTCTTTTTTA
>JAGRAB010000386.1 GCA_020435085.1 Bdellovibrionales bacterium
GAGCACTTAAATTGCTTTAAAAGATGGGTTGAAAGGAGTGGTTGAAGAGCTTGGAGTACCACACCCATATTTATATGAAAAAAATCTTGTCCATTTTTATTGCCCTATTTATTGCAACCCCTGCTTATGCAAGCTGTGTATCACTTCTTATTGGCAAAGTTTCCCATGGTACAGCCCAGCTTCTGGTTCGAATACAAGAAGCGACTCAGGATAAATCGTCGACAAGCTGGCTTTTGCAGCACAAATATGGGGTTAATAAATCAATAGCTCATTGGATAGAAGAAAGAGATCAAAGCCTAAAAGAATATCGTTGGCGACGTAAAGGCCAAGACCCAAAAGTAAAGGTTACTTTTGCGGGTGAAGAGTATCAGATTCTGGCTCAGCTCGGTCATGGCTATGAGGGCGATGTGTACTTGATCGACTTTGACAACCGTTTGGCTGTTCTTAAAGAGTTTAAAGCTGGTCCTGGAGCAGAAAACCAGGTTCAGGTTATGAGCGAGATACGGAAACATGGCATCTTGGTTCCAGAGGTCCTTGGCGTTGAGGAAAACCAATTACTATTGGAGTACACAGAAGGCTATCCCATGGATCAAGTTATTGATCGTTATGTGTCATTGACGACCCCAGGAGTCGTTGACGAGTATTTTCAAACAGAAGAAAAGTGGAGAGCATTAAAAATTTTTGGATTTTCCCCGAAACCATCAAATGTCATTTTCAGTTTAAAATTAAATCAGTTTGTCGTTATAGATGTTTTTTAGATCATCATACCAACTCGTTGGTAGTTATCGTCCCGAGAACCATTGAAACAAAGACCGCTCCCCTTGGTGAGGCTTTTTTCCCATGGGCAGGCTTTGAATAATTCGATCGGCCAAGCGAGAAAAAGGCAGGCTTTGCAACCAAACGGTTCCTGTTCCGCTTAAAGCGGCAAGAAAAAGTCCCTCGCCGCCAAAAAACATAGACTTTAAACCACCGGCACGTTGGATATCAAAATCGATCCCATGAGTAAAAGCAACCACACAACCTGTATCAACAAGTAGGGTTTCGTTATTTAATTTTTTTTCAACAAGCATACCTCCGGCATGAATAAAGGCCATGCCGTCGCCAACCAATTTTTGTAAAATAAAACCTTCGCCGCCAAAGAATCCGGCACCAATGCGTTGATTAAAGGCAATAGAAATGCGCGTGCCTTTTGCCGCACATAAAAAAGCATCTCGTTGGGCAAAGAGGGTTTCATTCAACTGACTTAAATCGAGAGCTAAAATTTTTCCAGGGAAGGGGGCTGAAAAGGCCACCTTCTTTTTAACACCGGTTTGATTAGTGAAATGGGTAATAAAAAAGGATTCACCACCGAGAGCCCGTTTTGTTGCCCCAAAAACATCTCCAAAAAAACCAGAGTTTGGGTCTGAGCCATCACCCATTTTGGCGTCAAAGCGAATGCCCTCGTTGAGATAATTCATGGCTCCGGCCTCAGCAATCACACTTTCTCCAGGATCGAGCTCAACTTCAACAACTTGAAGGTCATCGCCCAGAATTTCGTAATCGATATTGTGACACTTCATTTTTCCTCCTGGGGTGAACGAGTTTTTTTAATGAAAGCATCCGAAACACGGAAAAACAAGTGGGTTTGTGTGTGGGTATATGAGCTTGAGGCCTTTGTATTGATCTTGCAAAAAAAAATAAAAAAGAGATGGCAGGAAAGATGAGGGTTTTGTGGAAAAGAGGATTATTTCGTTTCTTAATAAAAAACTTTTTCTATGCCCTTTTTGTGAAGAACTGATTTTGGATGAGTCGGTTTTATGTGCCCCTTGTCGAGCACAGCTTCTTCGTGAGTTCGATCCTCACCCCCAAATTCAGTCGATGAAGGACAAGTTCTTTATCTACCCATTATTTTCATGGAATGCGAAAAGCAAAATAATTTTAAGAGAGTTGATTTATCGATTAAAAGGTGGTGAAAACCAACGGCTTCAAGCGTGGCTCGCGCAGTTATTTTATATAAAGTATGAGCTTTATATCTCACAGCGGCAGAAGGTTTTTATTCCAGCTCCCGCGAAACAAAAAAATAAAAAAAATCAAAGAGATCATGCCAGCGAGTGGGCGTTTCAATTAGTAAAGGCAAAGGGCGAAGGTGTTTTCTATGATCCACTTCAACGTCAGCAAGAGGGGCAAAAATCAAAAACCCGAGAGGAGCGGCAAAAAGCCAAACTTTCTCTAGGCTCCTCTCAGATAAGGGGGCGTTCAAAACTTCAAAAAAATTTGGAGATGATTTTTTGTGATGATGTTGTCACCACTGGGGCCACGGCCTTCGCGGCTTATAAAGCCTTAGGGCAACCAAGGCATTTTGCGGTTTGGTGTTTGGCTTATCGAGAAGTACGATAAACATAAATATTTAAAAATACGAAGATATTTTATAATTATACAGTATATGTATAATTATAAAATAAAACCTATAATTCCATGTATTTATATGATATTATACAAAATATGTATAATAGAGATTTGGAGCTAAA
>JAGRAB010000387.1 GCA_020435085.1 Bdellovibrionales bacterium
TATATTGTTGTAAAAACTGAGTGCGAGCTTGAGACTCTGAAGTCCCGGGCTCAACAAACCGCAAATCCATTTCTAATTCTTCTGCCATGGGGTCGAGAAGTTTTGTAAAATAAGCATTGAGTTGATCTGACATCGATTCAACAACACCTTTCTCTACAAAATTCCACCAGCCTTTTTTCTTTTCGAGAGTCTCTTTTAAATTTGTATCGACAACGCCTTCTTCAAAATTTTTCACTTTTTCATCTAATATAATTTCAAATTGTGGTTTGATATTTTTTTCCCACCAACTATCAAAATCACCAATTTTATCTAAATCGATTTCATTATATAAGAGGTCCACAATCCCTGCATAAGAGCCATATTTTGGTCCACGTTTGTCAGTGATTGAGTGATAAAAATCGTCATGGGTTCTCCAGCCATGATCAGCAAGTGCCGTAGCAACTCCCTCTGTTACTC
Organism: Bdellovibrionales bacterium; assembly: GCA_020435085.1. Taxonomy (GTDB): domain Bacteria; phylum Bdellovibrionota; class Bdellovibrionia; order Bdellovibrionales; family UBA1609; genus JABSOQ01. Next base: position 457 of record JAGRAB010000387.1, read on the forward strand.
GTGGCCCATGGTTATTAATCATTTGAGGGATTATTCCAGCACAAAGATCAAGACTTTTGCGCAAAGGTAAAGCCGGAGGTCGAAAATCAGGAGATGACAGCCGTTTGTCCGTCATCCATTTTTTTCTCTGCAGATTGCGTGATTGAATGTCAGGTTTTACACCACACACCATTTGCTTCAAAAAGTATTCAGCCATTGTGTCTGATAACATGGCATCTTGATATTGCTTGTAAAAATCAGGGTCGACACCATTTCTTGAAAAACGCTCTTCATACTCAATAAGGTATTGTTGTCCAACAGAGAGGGGTTTCATTCCAAAAGGAAAAACACCCATATTCGAATTAAAACCCATGGCTTGATTCGATTGCTTATTTCTAAATAAAAAACGACCAGCCTCATCATCCCATTTATACAAATACGGGTCGAGAAACTGAGATTGAAGATAAGTCAGTGGACATAGGTTTTTGCGGCTTTCCGTGAGTGTAGGATCAACAGCTTTGCGGCATTGGCCTAAAGTTTTTCTTTCTAGCTCAGAATAATAAGAAAGGAGAGTGAGGCCATAAACTTTTTGGCTGAAAGAGTCTTGGTTGAGATAACCTGCAATCGATGTTATCGCTTTGACATGATCGGGGTTGCGAGCTGTTTGTTTTAAATCATTAAGCATTTTTAAAACTAATGGAAGGTGAATAGCATTAAATTTACTCCAACGATCCTGTAATGGTTTTGTTATTGCAGAGTTATTTGTCCACTCATTCCAAGGCATAATTTTATCACTGTAGGGGTCAACAAGCTCAGTTTCATAAATGCCATTTTTAATTTCAGAACCTTCATTATTTTGGATTCCTTGAATACGATCAACATCAACATTGATGTGCCATCCATAAAAAGGACTTGTTCGAAAAAGAGGAAGGGAGTTTGTCATTAATTCATAACTTCCAATTCGGTCACTTCTTGCAATTTTAGGGTTTTTTGGATCAGCAATTCTTGGAACTTGAAACCCTTTTTCTCGTTCCACTTGAATTTGAGTAATAATATCTCGATAAAACATTTTTGCGGCTTGGTAGGTATTTAATGCTTGAGAGGTGTGTTGAATCCAAGCATGTACTTGCGAAGTTACGGGTTGAAGAAGTTGTTGTCTCCAAGCATTAAGAACACTGTAGTGAGAATCAAGAAATTTTCCAATGAGTTCTTCACCGCAGACTTGAGCATTAAGATCACTTCGAAAGGGCGCGCTGAGAGTTTTCCAAGTTCCTGAAAACCAACCATCGAAAAATAAATGGCTACGACATATTTGCGAAGCATCCCAATGATTCGCGCGCCATTCGTCAGCAAGCTCTTCAAGTTTATTTTTATGGTTTATAATAGGGACTTTAACAGTGAAAAACTCTCGTCCCCAAGAGATTCCGAGATAAGCGAGTTGGCTGAGTGTTAAAAATAAAACCGTATAGGAGCCACCAAAAAATCCAGCAACAGCTACTAAAGGCTTTGAAGCCATTCGTGGCAATAAATACGTAACCATTTTACCGGCTTTTCCAATGCCACCAAGTAGAGCTTTTTTAGCAGGGCTCAGGGCAGAAAGAAGGCGGCCTGTATTGCTTAAATCCATTAAAGCTTTTGCTGTCCAAAATCCTAATAATCCATTTTGAACTTGAGGGTTCTTAGCAGTTTCTGCAATAAGATCCACAAGACTTTTTTCACAAAGAGATTGAAGCTCTTGCTCTCGTGATTTTGAAATGCGTCGCT
>JAGRAB010000388.1 GCA_020435085.1 Bdellovibrionales bacterium
AGAAATAACAAAGAGAGTGCGATAACAAAAATTCCATCGAGTATTCCTGCAGGAATACTCACTGACGCAGGTGCAAGTAATTTCACCTTCGGAGAATTACTAGCTCCACGACTCATTGTTTTTGATTTCAACTCCACTCTTTTTTCTTGCAATGATGGCGGTTTTTTTGTCTCAATAATATCTGGAAGGTCACTCAGTGGTGGCATTTTAGGCATGGGGAAGTCTGGCATATCCAAGGTTCCACCAAGAGAAGTAAATGTTGACTTATTGACATCACTTTCTCGAGGAAGAGTTGGAGATATATTAAGGACAGAATCATCTGTTTTCGAAATTGGGCTTTCAAGAGCTTTTAAAAGGTCTGCATAGGCCTCTTGTTGAGTTCTTGGCTCTTTAACTGTGCTGCGTTCATCTAAAAGTATTTCAGGAACATTAAGAGGAATATCTTGAGCCATCTTTGCTGACTGTGACTTAGCTCCTTCTAACATTTGTTTTTTTAGATCTTCTGATTTTTTATGAAACCCCAAACCCTTTGTTAAAGGTTTAAATTCAAACTCTTCTATAGGATCCATAAATTCCCCCTGGCAATACTCGATTTAGCTCCACAAATTCTCATGATACTTTATGATGCTGACGAGAGCCACGCAAGCCGTTTCCACCCGCAAAATTTGTTCTCCCAATGTTGTGGCTAATAGTCCAAACTCTTGAAATAGCTGAACTTCTTTAAAAGAAAAGCCTCCCTCACTTCCCACAAAAAGCCAAATTTCCTCTTTTGGAGATTGAGACCACTGTTGAAGAGCCTCAGACACAGATTGTGCAGACTCCCCCTCGTAAGGAAAGAGACCCTGTTTTGATGGTTTTTGGTTAAAATTTTTCAATAGCTCACTTAAAGGAATCGCTGAATCTATAGGCATTAAACTCCCACGTCCCGTTTGCTGAGTGGCATTTTTTACAATTTTAGCCCAACGAACTTCTCGAGAAGTATTGATTTTTGCTTTTGATTTCACAAAGCTGTAATCAGAAAAAAATGGCTTTATTGAAGCAACCCCTAATTCGACTGACTTTTCAATAACTGCTTCAAATGAAGCAAATTTAGGTATTGATAGACAAAGATGGATCAGTGGCGTCTTCAGCTCTGGAAGCGACCTCACTTCTAATATTTTCGCAATAGCCTTTTTTTTTGAAACATCTTTTAACTCCACAAAAAAAGCCAATTTCTGAGGGCTTAATAACTCAAAACGATCTCCAACAACCATCCGACAAACATCTCTGACATGATGAAGAATATCTCCAGAAAGAGAGATTATCTCCTGCCCTTCGGAAATGACATCTTCTAGCCAAAATCGTCTCATTGTTTTGCTCCAATAAAGCCAAGCCACTCGCCTTTAGCTATCCGCTCCACCCAACCATATCCTTTGGGTAATTGAAACTCTTTTAAAAAGAGGTGCTCTCGCTCACTTAAAACTCCTGTCAGAAGCAATGTTCCTGAGTCTGTAAGACATTTCTTCAAATCGTTTTGAATATCAATCAAAACTCCATCAATGATATTAGCAATGACTAGTTCATATTTATTTTTTTCTCGTTCAATTTGATGGTCAAAAATATGAACGTTCTTCATTTTATTTAATTCAATATTTTCCCTTGCTACTCGCCGTGCTTCAACGTCAAGTTCTAGGCCAACAATATTTGAAGCCCCTAATAGAGCTGCCAACATGGCTAAGACACCCGTCCCCGTGCCTACATCCAAAACACTTTCAAGCACATTCTTTGAAAAAATCTTTTGCAATCCCAAGCTTGCAATCTGAGTTGTTTCATGAGTCCCTGTTCCAAAAGCCATTCCTGGGTCAATCCTTAAAACTTTTTGGGCTTTTTCAGGTGTAGGACGCCAAGTTGGTACCACCCAAACATCAGAAATTAACTCAAACTCT
>JAGRAB010000389.1 GCA_020435085.1 Bdellovibrionales bacterium
ACTCCCCGCCAGGAGTAGTTTTTTTGTATTCCTTAGCAAGTTTATCGATGGCAGTCAGTTGCTCTGGCAGTGTCTCAAGTGAGGAGTGGGCATCTGACCACTGCACAAGTCGAACTTGTGCCAAAATCGAAGCTGAAAAGACGAATGTCGCTAAGAGTATGATTCGCTTTAGATAACTCACAAAAGACAAAGGCACTCCGCTTTATGGGGTTCACTTAATTAGCAGAATGTATGCCAACTAACGGGCGTATTTATAGGTATTTCCTCTGAATTTTTGATGGCTTGACGTCATTTTTTGATAGTTTTTTGAAAAGCTTACTTACACAAAAAGCACCTGTTATATATTAAACCTTACCCCTTGAGGTGACATTTTCTGTCTCAGCACAAATAGATAGGCAAAATTACAGAATAAACGCGAATTCCCTCGCTCAAAATACGGCATAACCCTTGCTTTTAATTCAAATCATTCACGTAGTTTTATTTATGGTATTTCAATAAGGTTGTTTTTTATGAAGTTCTTAAAACCCAAGCGTCAACGATTCTGTTCCTTAACAAGCCTCTTCATTGCTCTTTGTTTTTGTTCTCAAACGGCTTTTTCCTCCATGGGTGGAACACCTATTGATGATAAACTTTTACAGAAATACCCTATACTCAATAACCTTATCGAAATTAATTCTCGTGGACAGTTAGGAACAGGCCTTTACCTTGGACAGGGGAGGATCTTAACCGCAGCCCATGTATTTATAACTTCTGGTGCTGGTCGCAATAATATTGAAGCTATTTTATCTGTTCACCGTAATGATCATTTTTTCCTTAACGAAAACCAATATGACTTACTTCTAGACCCCACAGAAGGTTCATACATAATGAAAAATGGTGACCGATGGGTCTCTCAACTTGTGAGAGATATCGCAATCATACAACTTAAAGACCCTGATCTCATTTCTCAATTTGAAAAAGCCGGTAACTTTGTTGCTTTTTCTTCGGAGCAAAAAGGCCAAGGTGGAACTTCCGGTTTGGATATAATAAGTGCTGGCCTCAATTGGCCTCATGGATACGCTCTATCTCTGCAAGAGATTTTTTCTGGCAGAACCGTTGAAAATCGTTTTTCCCTCACATTTTCTAAAATTCATGCTTTTGGAACTGACAAAGATTATGGGTCAGAAAAAATAATTTTAACCGCTCCCAACGACGGTGCTGTAACAATGGGGGGCGACTCTGGAGGCCCTGCTTTTAAATATAATTCGACAACCGGCCAATTACAGCTCATCGCCGTCCATTATGGGCACAAGCCAAAAGTAGAAAACGAAAAAGAACTCACTGAGTTTACTATTGAACAAATTATTAATTGGGACGACCTTGATTTGATGATTCCTATCTCATCTCCAAATTGGAGTTCTTATGCAAAAAAAATAACTGCCGATGAAATTGCTAACTGGGACCCACGAATATTTGAACACCTTCTTGGGGCTCTTTCGAAAACAATGATAACTTATAAGCACAATCCCCAACAGGCTATCAACGCGTTTAAGGACATCTTAGATCAACAATTTCTTTGGACGCTCACAGATACAGAACTTGCTGCTTTCACAAAGGTTTTCCTCTGGAATCGTTCTAAGCAAAGTCCCGGCACCGAAATAAGAGAGGGCTTGAGAAAATTCTTAGCCACCACTCCTCCTGAAAGCAATTGCAAGAGCTTACTTTCTCCATCAGCGGGCTAACTCTGGTTGCGTAGAGCGGTTTGATCTTTGTTTTTCAAATGGTGATTCTGGCCCGACGCTGATCGCGACTTCAGGGTAAGAGAATATTTTTTGAGCGAGCTCTCTCACCATTTCTGCTGTCACCACACCAATACGCTCCGCAAACCGAAAGGGTTCTTCCGCATCAAGGCCATAAATCGCATCAAACAAAATTGCTGATGCAACAGAAGATGTTTTTTGTAAATCTATGTCGTGACGCCCGATAAGATACCGTTGCGAACGCTCGAGCTCTGCTTTTGGAACCAAGTCATTCATCAATTTTTTAAATTCTATTTTCATCATCGAAAGTGCTTTCGAACCTTTTTCCGGTGAACACCCAATATAAGCACCGAAGTATCCGGCATCGACACCCTCCATTCTCAAAGGAGCCACTGTATAAGCCAAAGACTCTTTGTCTCGAAGCTCTAGAAACAGTCGCCCACCCTGCCCCGCAAGAATGGATTGCATCACCTGAAGCGTGAAC
>JAGRAB010000390.1 GCA_020435085.1 Bdellovibrionales bacterium
CTCTAATATTGGGGAGGCAGTGGGCCAATAGTTTTTTATATCTATATACAGATTTTTTTTATTAACAAAAGACTCCGCAGCCTGATAGTTAATTTTACCAGTAGTATAATATTCAGTGTATTCCTTTTGATGATTTACATATAAAAGATAGGCTCCCATCCAGTTAGTTTGATTTTCAAATACTTTTTGATTCGCAAGGGTCAAAGCCAGATGTGGAGTTTGTTGATCAACCACATCGACGAGGAGTCTACCTAAACGATTAATCCAGTCACTATAGCCAGCATCAATGATTGAGTTGGCATTCACTTTTTCAAAAGCTTTTTTAAGGATTGATTTTTGTTCTTCATAGTCTTTTCGCTTATTTTTTAAGTCTAAATAAGTCAGATTATTTTGATAAAAACCTTGAGCAAGATGGCAACCCATTTCTCGTGGGTCCAATATTTCTGCGGATTGTGCAAAATAGCCATAGAAGCTGAGGGTTAAAAGAAAAGAGAGTAATTTAAATAAATTCATTATTTACTCCTAGGGGGCTCGAAAATGATATGCACTTCTGGTACCAAGTTTTAAAAAAAAAATAAGAATTTTCAGCGGTTTATTGGCAGTTTATAGGCCTAAATTTTTAGAATAAAAAAAGACGATGAATAAAAGCCAATAATTGTTAAAGTGTCTTAGAGATTGACAGTTTTGTCCGCAGCTCGACCAAGGCGGTCTGCAATGGCCTCCCAAGCTTCTGTGGCCCAATGTTTTTGCCAGGGGCAAATAATCAACGTTGTAGGCTTTTGGGAGAGAGTTCGCATTTGTGAATACAGCTCTCGGGCGGCCATTGGGGCTGAGTCAGGAAGCTGCATCCAGGCGATGTGGGTGGTGTTAAACTCACTTTTTAAAGCTTCAAGAATTTTATCATTCGAAGGGATGGGGTCACTGTTGATAATAACGAGAGGGACAGATGGTTTGTAATGGGTCTTCATCTGTCCTGGAGCTATGGTATTTTGATTATGTTCTATTGTTGGCATCCAACCTTGAGTTTTTAAGTATTGGTGAATGTCTTCAGGTAATAACAGACCTCTTCGGAGAATATGAATATCACAAGTTTTTTTTGCGGGGTTTATATGAGTGATTTTACAAATGGTAGATTCTAAGCCAACTTGGCAAGGGCCACCATCCACAACGGGGAAGTCCTCTCCAAACTCAGAGAGAACATGGTGGGCTGATGTGGGACTTGTTTTTGTAAACATATTTGCACTGGGTGCTGCTAAGGGAGAGCCTAATTGAGTCAATATTTGAAGAAACATAGAGTGATTGGGGCAGCGAATGCCAACAGTCTCTAATCCAGCAGTGATTGCATCAGAAATATGTTTTTGTTTTGGCAATACCATTGTTAAAGGGCCAGGCCAAAATTGATGAGCCAATAGATCATGAACCTCGGTCCATTCGAGTGCAAGTGACTTTGCACTTTCTTTATTTGGTATATGTACAATCAATGGATCAAATGAGGGTCTCTTCTTAGTTTCAAAAATTTTTCGAATAGCATTGGGATTATTAATATCCCCTGCAAGTCCGTAGACGGTTTCAGTAGGTA
>JAGRAB010000391.1 GCA_020435085.1 Bdellovibrionales bacterium
TCGTTCGGAATTTATTTTCCAAGATTTACGGGTACAATTTATGAAGTCTTATCAGCACCAGTCTCATTTGTTGAAATTCTCTTGGGATATGTTGGAGCCGCGGCATCTAAATCGATGATTATTGGGACAATCATTCTATTAACAGCGGGCTTCTTTGTGCCCCTTCAAATTCAACACCCAATTTGGATGTTTATATTTTTGATATTAACATCAGTGACCTTTAGTCTTTTTGGCTTTATTATTGGAATTTGGGCCGATGGTTTTGAAAAATTACAAATAATCCCACTTCTCATTATTACTCCTCTTACATTTCTTGGTGGCAGTTTTTATTCTATAGGAATGCTTCCTCCCATCTGGCAGAAAATTTCAATGCTTAATCCCGTCGTTTATTTAATTAGTGGTTTTCGTTGGAGCTTTTATGAGCATTCAGATGTCAGTTTACATATTAGCCTCATCATGATTTCAGTATTTTTGGCTGTATGTATTTTTACTGTCGCTTGGATTTTTAAAACGGGATATCGTTTAAAAGCTTAAAAACACGCAGGCGATTGATCAATAGTTGAACAGTCTTATATCTAAATAATTGACACTTTTTATCATTTAACACAGACCTAAATGCCCTGAAGCAAGCCTCTAGTCTAGGTTTTATAGAGGAAATCTTCTTGTGGTGAAGGCCAAATTTGAAGAAATCAAAACTATTGAGTGTTTAGAGTGGTATAAATTTAAAAAATTTTGTTTGATTCCTAGTCACTTCGCAAAGATCGACATTTTCTTTTTTTTTAAGAAGTGAGTCATAAAATGAGTTTTTCCCTATCATCAGAGACTTAGAGGCTTTTATTCCCATCACCGACTTGGCCTTTGTCTTGAATATCTAGTCCATTGGGTAAGGGAAGGGTACGGTTATGAAAAACTTTTTAAAGTTTAGGGGAATTCTATTTTTTATTGCGGCAAGCTACTTTATATCAGGGTGTAGCAAAGTTTCGTTTCAAGAAACTCAAATTGCCAAAAAATCTTCAAATGAGGAGGTTATTAGTCCAGATCCAGATCAACCTCCGGGCGGAGGCGGTGGAGATGATAGTGGTCCTGTAGATCCAAATCCAGAACCAATTCCAGAAGTCCAAGTATTTAAGCAAGAAGCAATGGGAGAAAAGCTAGACTTACTAGTTGTCATTGATAACTCAGACTCCATGATGATGGATCATAGTAGACATAAAATTAGAGATATGTTTAAGGGCTTTTTATCATCATTAAGTGGTGTAGATTATCATATTGGTTTCACAACAACAGATATGACCACGCCAAGTTGGTTAAATCATGATCCAGGTTGGACAGGACGTTTAGATATTCTTCAAGGTTCAAATTTAAAGATTTTGACACCATCAACACCTAATAAGGACTCATTATTTTTAGATACAATCGATCGAGAAGAGGCCTTACTTTGTCGACAACATAAGTGGACAGGGCTTTGTGGTACGAATTATGAAGAACCACTTAAAGCGATTAAAGCATTTGTAGACCTTCGTTCTTCAGATAATGCTGGATTTTTTAGAGATGATGCTTCATTTGTGACTGTTATAGTTTCAGATGAAGATGAATTGTCAGATGGTCGTGCTGGAGCCACTCAACCTCAAGATGTCGTGAGCCACATTCAAGCAGCTTTTAATAGCACTAAAAAGTATCGTAACTATGGTGTTATTATTGAACCTGGCGATAAAGCTTGTAAACATGAGCAGGCATGTTCTGAGTTTTTATGTCTTGGTGGAGGTAATTATGGAAACTTTGTATCCTCATTAGCTCAACTAACAAGTGGTCATACTGCAAGTATTTGTTCTAACGATGTTACAAATGATTTAAAGTCAATTGGCGATATGGCAAGGGGCGGAGGACTTATCACAGAAGTTACTTTGCAATATCAACCTATCGATGGATCTGTGCATGTGACATTTAATCCTGCGGCGAATATTCAATACAATGTTGTTGGAAAAATAGTAAAGTTTAATGTTCCACCTGTGGCGGGAACAGAAATAACTGTTCGCTATGAGCATCAATAATTAAAATTTCAATATAAAAATGGGATCGGCGGCTTTTTTAAAAGGCCGCTTTTTTATGTAGATCTCTTTAAAAGAAATAAATGTTCATTTATAGTATCGAGAGCGAACATGAAATTTTTTTTCGGAGAGGACTTCAATATTTTTCATAATAACTTGCATTTGAGGAGCGTTCTTGGTTGCAAATTTTTTTGAAGAGTATCCAAACCAATCCCAACAGCCATGGGGGTTTGTTAGTGGTAAACTTTTACGAACTTGTGGGTAGAGAATAATGATATTATTTGATTCAGCCCACTCATTGTATCCAGTCTTTGTAAAAAATAAATCATCGATGTCTTCAATGGTTTGCTCACAGCCATGGAGAGCAATGTGCAAGCGACAAATGTCTCCATTTTGACAACTTTTTGGGATGTACAATATGGCATCATCAGCCATTGAAATTTCTGAAGACCGGAAGGCATTTTTTTTTT
>JAGRAB010000392.1 GCA_020435085.1 Bdellovibrionales bacterium
TCAGCAAGCATGGTCTGCAAAAGAAATCTCTTTAAAGCCATTTGATGTGAACAAAAAGGCCTTTGATTCTTCAACTAAGAAAGACCAAATGGTTTTAAAAGGGGTTGAAAAATTAGGACCAGGAGAAAAAGTTGCTTACGCAAAAATTATTCAATTCTACAGAAAAGAAAATCTTGCAGATACTTTAAAAGCAAAAGAGGATTTTTTAAGAATTTATCCAAAAAGTATTTATGCAGATAATGCTTTGTATTTATCAGGAATACTATTAATGAAAAACGGCAACATGGGCCCTGCTATTCAAGCCTTTGATCAAATTATTAAAGAATATCCTCATGGGAATAAGCGAGCTTCTGCGATGTTTGCAAAAAGCATTGCGTACAAAAATTTGAATTTAAATAGCCAGGCGATTAAATATTTACAAAAAGTAATGAAGAATTATCCAGGAAGTCTTGAGTCACAGAGAGCATGGGTTGAGCTTCGATTGCTTAAAGCCTCAAAGGGCTAAAAATTAACAGAAACGAACAAGGATGTTTGTGAGTGTCAAAATTCAGGTTTTTATTAGCAGTTTTTATACTGCCACTTCTATTTAATTTCTCGGCCTATTCTCAAGATGATTTTGAAGATGAGCTTGATTCGGAATTAGAGGCCGAGCTTGGCGTTTCTGAAGATGCTGTTAATCAAGAGGAGAGTGCTCCCTCAACATCAGAGGACTTTGGTAACTTTGAAGATGAGGGAACTGCACAAGACGAGAGCTTTGAAGACTTTTCCGAAGAAGATTTCAATGCTCAGTCTAGTGATAGCAATGAAATGGATTTTTCTGAATTTGAAGATGAGCTTCAGGATGAAAAATCAACAACAGGAGCTATTCCTGTTGAAGAACAAAACTTGGATAAATCGACAGAAGATCTTGAACTAGAGCCACTTGAAGAACCAGATCAGGAAGTGGTAGAGCCATCTGAAGAACAGACGACTCCTATTGAAGATTTAACAACGCCGGAACCAACAGATATGCAGGCGAAAGAGCCAGAAATAATGGCACCTATCTCGGAAGTAAGTTCTGATTTAGGTCCTAACTTAGAGTTAGAAGCAAAACTTCATAGCATTTATGTCAACTTTCACAACGCTGCAACACCTGAAAGTGAATGGCTTAATATGTTGGGTTCTCGAAAAAGTGAGATCTACCAAATTCAAAGAGGAGATACTCTTTGGAATATTAGCGAAGTCTTCTTTGGTGATGGTCAATACTGGCCTAAAATTTGGTCTGTGAATAACAAAATTGAAAACCCTCACTTAATCAACCCTGGCAATCGTATTCAATTTGTTATGGGAACATTAGATAGTGCTCCCGTTTTTACTGTCACTGAAGGTAAACAAGGAGCGAATGAAACGGAAAGTCTAAACCTCGATATTGATTCCATTAATGAACTGATTGAATCTGGAGCTCTTGATGCTGCTGATGCTAAACAGTTCAAAGAGGCTTTAGGAGAAGAAAAAAAGGAAGATAAAAAAGAACAAAAAAAATCTTCAAAATCAACAGATGTTGCTCTTGTAGAGCCTGAGATTGAAATTCCACCACCAACTATTCCTGTTCGACCAGTTTTAAAGAGATTACCTCCATCAGTTCCCGAGTGGCAAAACGCAGATCCACTGGGAGAATATGATTCAACAGGAATTAGCTATGGGGAACGGCCAATTGCAAGATTAAAAGACCGGTCTTATCTTTCAAGTTATGTCGATGATAAAGACTTTCTTTCTGAAGCAGAGGTTTTAGAGATTGAAACAGGCTCTCGTATTGCTTGGGAGCTTCAATATATTTATGCAAAGTTTCCAAAAAACAAGGCAACTCCCGGAGAAAAATATCTTGTCGTTGAGAACAAAGGCCGCTTGAAAAAAGATAATAAGTACATTGAAACCAGAAGTATGGGGTATCAAAAAATTATTAGTGGAGTTGTTGTTCTTGGTGAGAAAGTAAAGGCTGATGTTGATGATGAGAAGTTTGATGTATACAGGGCTTTTGTTGAGAAGGCCATTAATCCGGTAAAACTTGGTGGAGAGCTTGTGAGGGGAGAGCTTCCTTTGGTTGATTTGAAATCCACTGGTCCAGCATCTGATGTTGTCGCTCAAATTATTGGTGGAGAGATGGATTCTCGAAGAAAAGTATTTGGCAAGAGCTCTGTTGTATTTTTAGATAAAGGCTTAGCAGATGGACTCTCTGAAGGACAAGTATTAAGTGTTCGTGCAAATAGAAGAGTAAGAAATACGGATTCACTGATCTTAGAGAATGATCAAGTTATTGGAACATTGAAAGTGGTGAAAGTTGCCGATAAATTTGCGACAGCTGTTATTACGGAAAGCCAAGACAATATTTATGCAGGAGATTATACGGGAAGTGGAGCGATGTTATCTCGTAGTTTGGAGACAGTTCTTCCCAACACTGTGACTGAAGAGTCTCCTCAAAAAGATCGTGCAAACTTAGACACTGACAGTGCTTTTGATGATTTTTCTGATGAAAATTTTGAACAAGATGACTCTTCATTAGAAAAAGAACTCGATGAATTTGAAGGAGAATCAGATTTCGAGTAGTGGCTGTAAGAAATTTTGCTATGGGTGAGCGGAGTCATTTCTTGCGCCCACAGATCGAGTACTCCATAAAATTTAAATCGATGGGTTCCTTTATTTTTTAGTGCTGCACTTTTTTGTAAGCACCCGAAGGAAATCGAATGGCCATGTTATTCTGAGCAAGTAATGTTTTAATGCTGAGTCTTTCAAAATAATCTTGCACGGGAAACAAGTGTTTTAGGTTTAAGAAATTGAAACTCAAAGGTCTTTAACCATCTCGACTTGTCTAGCGGAAAAACCCATTTTGATATTGTAGTTAATCATCTTTTTATTCGCATAGAACACTTCAGTCACAATGAACTTCGCACCGTTCTTTTTCGCCCATTCTTCGCCACGTTTTTTAAGTTCTGCTCCTATACCTGCGAGACGATGTTCATCAGCAACCCAAAGGGACTGAATGTGCGCGCACTTTTCATTATACTTTTCAGTCAACTGTAACCAATGAAGACCAACGAGTTCACCAGATTCTGTCTTGGCGGAAATCACATAAATTGATGAATCTTGAGTAGCACTTCTCAAAAAATTGCACCAGTTCTGAATACGTTCATCTCGAACAATGTAGTTTGGGTTCCAATTGAGTGGTGCGCTTTCGTGGATTTGGGCAGCCCGCCTGATTTCGTTCGAATCCTCAAAGTTTAATGTGCCATATACTATGTTATGCATAATATCTGCTTTTAGCACCTTAGAGAGAGTTCGTCATAAACCAAATAGATCTTGAACGAAACTTCTCAGGAAAGTCAGTAATTTCGAGCGGCCTATCCAATATCCGCAATTAAAGGTGCCAGTTTTTGATGTTATGGAATAG
>JAGRAB010000393.1 GCA_020435085.1 Bdellovibrionales bacterium
AGAACTTGTCGAGGAGTTAAGGAGTTTACCTACGACACAAACGAAGGTAGTTCCCCCTCCCGCGTGGACAGAAGAAAAATATCGAAGCATAAAGCTTTTTGCGGAACAACTGACAAAGCAAATCCAGCCAGAAAAAAAAGAATTATCAAGATTGAAATATTTTGAAAGAACTCAGAAGTTGGATCGCTGGTTATTGCATCCTTTTTTTGGTCTCTTTTTATTTTTTGCTATTATGATGGCACTTTTCTCTTCAATTTTTTGGTTGGCTGATCCTTTTATGAGCCTTATTGACGATAGCTTTAGTTGGATCGCTGATATGATTTTGCAAATAGGAGGCCATAGTATAGTTGCAGATCTACTTGCCAATGGTTTTGTGGCTTCTGCTGGGGCTGTATTTGTTTTTGTTCCTCAAATTTTTATATTATTTGCAGGAATTAGTTTTTTAGAAGACTCTGGATATTTGGCTCGAGCGGCGACATTAATTGATAAGCCATTTTCTCGAGTGGGAATGAGTGGGCGTTCTTTTGTGCCCCTTCTTTCTGGGTATGCCTGTGCTGTTCCTGCTATGATGGCGACCAGAAATATTCGCTCGAGTAAAGAGCGTTGGATTGCGATGTTTATTATTCCATTAATGACATGTTCGGCGCGTTTGCCTGTCTATGCTTTGTTGTTAAGTTTTATTTTTTTTGGAGAAGCAGCATGGAAGCCTGGTCTTGCTTTGGCCGGTCTTTATTTTGGCTCTCTGATTGTTGGGAGTTTAGCCGCTGCGATTGTTAATAAAATTATTGGAAAAACAAAACAGAACTCATTTTTAATAGAGCTTCCCTATTATCACAGACCTTCTTTAAGAGTTATTTTAAGAACGGCCGTGACTCGAACATTAGCTTATATTCGGAGAGCTGGTCCCATTATTTTTATTTTGGCATTTCTCGTTTGGACGGGATCAACATTTCCACGTTTAGATGGTGTTACCGAGGCAGAGCAGTTAGAGGGGAGCTTTATTGGTCATTTAGGTAAAATCATTGAGCCTGTTTTTGAGCCTATGGGGAGTGATTGGCGTGTGGGAATTGGACTTATTTCAGCATTTGCAGCGAGAGAAGTTTTTGTTTCAACTTTGGCTGTTGTTTTTAATATTGCCTCAGAAGATGAGGCAAGTTTGAGTGAATCACTGATTGTAAAAATGAAAGCGGCTTCTTGGCCCGATGGAACTCCGCTATTTACACTTCCTTCGGTGGCGGCAATACTTGTCTTTTTTATGGTGGCTCTTCAATGCTTATCTACTTTTGCAATGGCTCAGAGAGAAATGCAATCGTGGCAATTTGCCATTGCACAACTGATTGTTCTTAACTTGGTCGCCTATTTACTGGCAATAGGCACTTACCAAGCTTTTCACTTTTTAGGATAAAAATCTCTTTTGTCTCAAAGTAGATCACTTTTTGTTGTTTTAAAAAGGTTGTGTGTCGTAATGACATAAAAGTTAGACAAAAAACATTAAAATTTTGTGATGCCTCTATTGTATTTTCAAAAGTCGCCGAAATGTCACATATGACAAAAGTATGTATTTTAAGTCCAAATCCGATTTCATCAGAACAACTGGCACGACAGCTTATGGCATTGGGGTATGAGGCTCAAGCCTATCTTAATCTTGAAAGTTTTAATGCAAGATCGCAGGGCAAAATGCCTGATATTTTTATTGTAGATAAACTACAAGGAAACTCAAGTGCTATTGAGCAGATAAAAGCTTTAAGAGGTTTATCTTTAGATCGGCCAATTATTTTGCTTTTAGATAAGTCAGAAGAGTCTCAGTTAGAGGCAATACATAAGACCGGAGTGACTGATTTTTTATTAAAACCATTTCATAAAGAGGCTCTTAAAATTCGAAGGAAATTTCATCGTATCAGTTCTAATCGAAATAATCTTGCTCGTAGTAACGTTTTAAAGTTGAGTTTTGATAAATCTGAAAATGAGACTCATACGTCATCATTATGGCGTTACAGTTAAAAGACTCTAATTAATTATTAACCTTCAGCTCC
>JAGRAB010000394.1 GCA_020435085.1 Bdellovibrionales bacterium
TGGCGGAATATAGTCTTTATCGTACTCCCGGAGTTTTAAAAGCAGAAGGAAATCAATTTACGGCATATGGAGAAACTTGGAGTCATCAAATTTTATTTGAATGGAATATGGCATCTCTTATGGATAGGGCAAGTCTTTTTTATTTATTGATGGATGGAAAAAAGCAAGAGAGCTATATTGACACAACAAAAGCATCTCGCATTGGGTTTCAGATGGGATGGAATATTTTGGCAAGCTCCAGCTTATCTTTACGTTATGAAAATATTCTCTCAGGAGGTGTTCCTGATCAATCTGGGCACACCTTAACTGTCTTTGGTAATATTACTTTTTAATTTTCTAAATCCAATTTCTTAAAATTGCAGGCTTTTCAATGGGAAATAAAATGGGATTTGCTTTCAGAGCTTGATACCAATCACTTAATGGACCTTCAAATGTTTTTTCAAAATTCTTTTTACGTCTTTCATCATATTGCATAAAAAAAGTTTTAAAGTCCATCCATTGTTTATTGAGATTTTGAGCCTTGGGATGAGGTTTTTTTCCATCTTGGAGACAGCTAATTAATCGTTCAAGATTGGCAATTTCCATGTCTAAAATCAAAGGGTGAGTTTTATTTTTTATCAGCCACTGAATAAAATGTTCAGTTCTTTCTTTTTTTATAGAGTCAGGTAAAACAAGTATCGACATAAATGCAGGGTAACGCAAAATATTGAGAGTCCAAATGCCAACAGGGCGTTGAAACCGTTCTCTCCATTTAAGAATTTCATCCAGAAGATCAGTAAGAGTAAATAGACATAATGAGTTGACCGTCATCATGACATGCAGCTGTCTAATATGTCCTCTTTCTAAGAGGTTTAAACAATTTTGTCTCCAAATATCATAATTCAACCCATCACGAATATACTCAGCATGCTCTCCAGTGGCTTCATTGGACGTGTAAACTTCGAGATGGGGAACCTCATGACTTTTTTGAATGAGTTTTTCAATAAGGTTTGGGTTAGCACCCAGATTACTATTAATAGCAAATTTTATGTGATGGTTTTCTGGAAGAGCAAGCTTATCAAAAAGATGCCAAACATCTTTTGACATCAGAGGTTCTCCTCCAGTGATCCGCAATTGTTTTAAATCTTTTGAAAGAGAAGGAAACCACTTCCAAAATGCTTTTATATAAGGGTTTTCATCGGCTTCATATTGAGGAAGCCATCCGGCTTTAATATAGGGAAGTGAGTCACGGGTCACGAGTCTGCGATAATTGCCATTTTTATGGATATCTTTGGCCCATGTCGAGGAGTAGTCTGCATTGCAGTAGCTACAAGCAAAATTACAGGTTCTTGCAAAAGACAGTTCTAAGGTCTCAGGATTAACTGGTTTATTGACGGGAGTTTTTGTAATTTTTTGTATTTCCTCATCATCATAGATTTCAGTTTTATAAACTCTATCTGAAATGACTTTCTGCTGTAAATCCTCAACAAGCCAACAGTACTCACATCCTTTTGGACGTTCACCATTGAGCATCATTTGTCTTTGCTTTTTCTTATTTCTCGTATTGTGGAGGGCTGAAGCATCCCAAAAAATCTCCCATCGTCCAATTTTATGAGCGACAGGGTGGTGACAGCTTTTTGTTAGTCCTTGATTGAGAATAATTGTCGCATTTTTCCACTTTGCCGCGCAAAAACTGGACGAAATTGGGTCCATGATTCGCTGTTGATAGTTTTCGTAACTTTCTCCGGGCTTTCGAGGCATAGAGTTCTTTTATCAGCTAAATTGAAAGAAGGCATCTTAATAAAAGTTGTATGAAGAGATACCTAAATGGCTTTAATTAATAGGAACTGGTCCATAATGATGTTGATCGTTTCCCTCAGCCTACAAAATATGGCAAAGATCTTGCCTATTTAGTTGAGCATGAAGCTCAGATGTCCCAAATGCCTTGCT
>JAGRAB010000395.1 GCA_020435085.1 Bdellovibrionales bacterium
AGGCTAATAGAGTCAGGACCTGTAGAATCGAGCTCAGAGACATTATTTACTCGGGCATTCTTACTTGAGCGTGACAATTCAGGATGTACAACAATGATTTCTTGAATGTGAAGGTCCATAGGAAGCATTAAATCCGTACCACATCTTGAACATTCACGACTTAAAGATGTTTTAATAGACCCTGTTGCATGGAAGGCGTTCCCCAGGTGACTCAACTCTAAATGAATATGATAAGGGTTTTCACCAATGATATCTGTAAGGTCATTATTTAACTCACGAGAATGATTAGAGTAATCATAATCTTTCCCTTTATCGGGGAGGTCTGTAAGAGTAATCAACTTAGGATTTTCAATTTTTCTTGTCATAGATGAGGATTTACAGCAGATCGCGTCAACTTGCAATAATTTGGATGATTTTTCATAGTCCAGAGTGGGGACGGAGCTCTCAACAATCACACAATTGCCATTTAGACTGTTAAAATCATGTTTCAAAATTTAAAGTCTAAAAAACGAATTTTATTTATTTTAGGGGGTATATTTTTCACCTTCCATGCATCAAAAAGCTTTGCGGGCCCTCAACAAATTATTATTCGAAAGCCAATTCCTATCTATAAGGTGCAAAATTTAAAAAAAGGCAATCGCCTGACTCTTGTACAACCAGGGACAAAATTACTGCTATCGCCTCAAAACTATGGCAATTGGGGGAAAGTTCTTTTCCTTACGGGTGAATTAAAGGGTAAAAAAGGGTGGGCCTACCTTCGACACTTTAAGGGGCGCGTGGAGATGAATGCTCTCGATGAAGATGACTTATCAGATCTTCCAGATATTTCACTGTCAGAAAGTTTAGGACAACTTTATTCTCAATCAACGGGTATTGGTTTTGATATCAGAAGCTCTTATCTTCAATGGGGAAAACGAACTTTTTCTCTTTCTGATGATTCTGAATGGACTGTGTCTGATGTGACAAGCACCACATATTGGCTTTCTCTTTTTGTGGACTTAAAAATGGGGTTTCGAAAAGCTTTACGAATCTATGGGGGCTACCGATCTACCGACTTTCAAGGCGAAGCCACCACTGATTTTTTAGGGACAAAAGCCATTAGTTTTAACCAAAAATTTCTTGAATTAGGGGCTCTTTATAAAATGTATCAACCATCAATGAAATTTTGGTATGGGATAGGCCTTGCAACTTCACAGGGGCAGGAGTTTTCTATTACATACAATGGAGATACCATTCCAACGACAGAATCAGATTTATCATTCTATATGCTTCTTTATGGAAGTCTCGGATATGATTTTTCACTTTCTCAAGACTATTATTTACTCACAAGCATGAACTTGGGTTCAATCATTAACCAAGATCCTAAAATCTACTTTGCAGAACTTCTCCTTGGATTAGGTTACCGGCTTTAAAAAAATAATAAATGCTGCAATTTAGTTCCCTTTGTTTATTCACTGATTTCTCTGTAGAGGATCTCATAGACTAATGAAGCGATGCTAATGGCTTGTTGAACAAGGTCATTGGTAAATTCTAGTTCTGTTGGATACCGTGATGCAGTAATGTATTTCGTTAAATCTCCAATATTTTCAATTTTCCCATCAAGGCTTGGGTTTATTTCAAAGACAAGCTCTGCCAACCCTCGTAAGTCGTGAGTCCTCGGCACTCTTTTTCCATGAAATACTAAATATCCTTTTATGGATTTTTCAGCACATTGTTGAGCATGAAAAGTTGAACCTTTTAAAAATGGTGGATTGGCTTCTAACCCATACTTTGCGAAACGAAGGTCTTCAACGGCATGTTGAAACCATTTTAAAGATTCTTTTTTTTGCTTCTCATGAGGCATAGAGTTCAATACCCTCATGACCTACAGTTTCAGGGATGCTATTGATCACATCCAATTGCTCTTGAAACTGAGACTCAGTCATTATGATGATATCAACGAAGGCTTTTATACCTTTTAGTGATCGATGTCCTTGGTCGATGAGTTGGGAGAGGTTTTTTATTTCAGAATCACCAACTAAAACAAAAAAATCATAATCAGAGTCTTGGTGGATTTGTCCTTTTGTTCTAGAACCAAATAAGTAGATACGTTTTGCCGGTAAACTTTTTTTTTTTTTTAAAACTATTTCTTGCAAAATTTGATCTGTTTTTAAATCCTGCATGGGACTCCCAATTGGCAATGATCCTTAATCTTTTAATTTATATGCTATTCGCACATGGCGCAAGCAAAGTGGTAGATTTGGGAGTTGGTATCGTATTGACCGATAGATAAATGTCC
>JAGRAB010000396.1 GCA_020435085.1 Bdellovibrionales bacterium
CTCTCATTTTCCCGGAATTCAGAATCTACACTTTCTGCATGTTCTCTGGTTGCTTCATAATAAAATGGAATGAGTATTAATATAAAAAGGTAAAAAAGCTTTTTTATCTGCTGATGAGGAATAAATAATTTTGTCATTTGTTTAAAAGTAAAAACTGTAAACAACGATACCGCAACCAACTGTGTCAGCTTCCAGTGAAACATATACCTCAAAGGCACATCCGTTAGAAAAAGCGGAAGGTACACAAAAAATATTGCTAAAATAATAAGTGTTGCTTTGTAAACCCAAGCATCCGGCTTTATTTTTTTTATTATCACGAGGTATACAAGGCTCAACAAACTTGTATAAAATGAATACATTAAAAATTTATTGTTTAAAAATGGATGGCTGAGCGCGCTGAGATTTTTCCAATTGATATCCGTAATTCCTGTAAACTTACGAGACCAATAAGTGAACTCAAGAAACAGCCCTTTATATGTCACTAATGGTGGGGCCTTTGAGTATGAAAGTGATACCGACCCCTCTCCCAGCGAGTACCAAATCAAAAAAGGAAGGCTCGGAATTAAAAAATAAAAAAGTGACCATGCAAGATTTTTTAAGGACCACGATTCCCAACCCACTTTTTTTGCAAAAAAGTTTAGTATTAGGAAAAATAAAATAAAGATCGTAAAGCTGCCATGAATTTGGCAACTTAGGCCAAGAATGAAAAAGGCTCCATATAAAACACGCGCCCCCTTCTCTTTGCCAAGCTCAAATGCCATCAAAAGTACAATTAAAAATAATACGCTAAAAAAGGGCTGAAAGCTGGCATTCCAATCAAGTAAATAACTTGCTTGTAAACGACGAGAGCTTGCATATAGAAATGTCATCCAAAGTGCACAAGTAATACCACTAATTCTTTTTCCAAAAAACCAAATTAAAACACCTGCAGATGTAGCTAACGTGCATTTTAAATAATGCATGGTCCACCAACTCGGAGCAAACTGAAGGGGCAGCGATGATATTATATAAAAAAATGGGCCCGGTGTGTATCCGCTACCAGAAAGCTCAGAGCCGTGAAAAACTGGATGCTGCCACCAATGAATAGATCGAAGTAAGTCTCTTGTTCCGTAGACTGTTAAAAATGAAAGATTTTCTTTGAAAATATAAAAATAAGAAACCGCTAAAAATACTGCAAGGGTTTCAAGTATGATAAGAGCATATTTTTTATTTAAAATTGTTAAGTTCCTTCGTTTAAGACTCAAAAGATATACTTAACATCCAAAACAAAAAAGGGGTCAGTATCTTTTTTTAAGAGGTGCTCTTTTCGAACCAAACATGTCGAGTGGGCAGCGTATGCCAGCTGCTTAGAATTTATACAGAAGCTAGAGAAGATCCAAAAGAGTCTCAAGTCTCTCTGTACGACTGGGGTTTTTACTGGATTGGACTTGGCGTTGAATAAACTTTTTAAGAGGCCCAGTGTTTTTGATTTCACTTTGTGATTTACAAAAATCAAAATAGTGTTGGCAGTCCAAGAGATCAGACTCTGTAAGCCTTGGTATTTTAAGTTTCCAATACAAGGCAAGTGAAGGGCGATAAATGATAGCTTTTTTTCCTTTAGAGAGAATAAAAAGATCTGATTGGGAGTATTTAATATCTTTTAAAAAGTAAGCTGCAGCCTGGTTAATACTTTCGATAGGGAGTTTTAAATTGTCGGCCAATTTCATAAGTTGGATGAGGTTATTATTATCATTGGATTTTAGATTTATAAGATCAATATCAACAGTAGCGCGAGCATCAATGCCCAGAGCCGGCAATAGTGTACCACCAACGAGGAGCCACTCACCAGTTAAATCTTCAGAGGCTCGTTTTAAAAATTTTTTAAGCAGTTTTGAGTTCAAGGCCCTCATAAAACGTCCTTTAAAAATGAAAGTGAAAGTCGTCGGAGATGAGCTGAGACAAGACTATTATTTTGATTCAACCATTGACCAAAGTGGTATTCAATCTCATTCCAAAAGCTTGGGTAGTGATCTCGTAGAGCGATCAGGTAAGAAGCAAAGGCTTTTTTATTTCGTTCTTCCGTAAGAGAAAAAGGCTCAATAGTTTTAAGTGCGGATAACAAGCTTTTTGGCGTTTTTATAGGTTTGTGCGTAACGGGAGCGGCCTCCATTAAGGGCACACCCACTTGAGTGAGATCTTCTACAGTGGTCTTTAGCGGCCTGACTTCGAGTTTGAGGCCTAATGTTTGGAGTAGGGCTTGTAAGGTTGAGAGTGAGGGGTTGGCTTTACCAGCCTCAATATTCTGAAAGGTTGCCAGGCTAATATGAGAACTATTGGCCACCTGAACCTGTGTCATACCCAATTGAATACGCCGAGATTTAATATTGAACCCTGTCATACCTAATATATTATGCCTAATATATTAGGTATTTACTAGAGTTATTTGACAAATTAATAAGTAATTTAAACTGGCCCCCTTAATTGCGGATTTTGAATATCTACCGCGTCGATAAACTTTGGAATTCTATGAAGTTTTCATACTAGCATTAATATGAGCCTCGCCCCTCACTTCGTTCGAGGCTCTCATATCAATTCTTTGTGTTTCTCGAAAAC
>JAGRAB010000397.1 GCA_020435085.1 Bdellovibrionales bacterium
AAATTGCTTTACCGTTTCAACAGCAAGCGATTGAAAATTATGTATCGGCACTTGAGAAGTCTGAAAAACTTGAGGCCTATAATCAGTGGACAAAAATTGCGAGAATTGAACTTCATAATATTGATCCCGAAAAATATCGAAACTTTGATGCGGAAGTTTTCTTAACAAAACTTCCTGACTGGAAGGGTCTATGATCAGGCGATGCTATTTGCTTTTGTTGATTGGTTTTTCAATGGGAGCTTGGGCTCAATTTGATAACTATGGTGGTGTTGATGAGAAAAGTGTTGAGGAGGGCAAGAACCCAACAACGCCTTCTTTAAGAATTGAAACAGGTGATGTGAAGGCGTTAGCTCAGGCAAAAGACACTCGTGATGAAGAGTTATTTGTAAGAGCAGCATCTAAAATTCTAGGTCGCGATCAAAATAATTTATAATCTTTAAATGGTCTTGCTGTTTTTTATATAGAAAAAAATAAACCAGGTTTAGCAAAAATTATTCTCAACCGAGCCTTAGAATCGCACCCTGATGAAAAAGCATTACATAATAATTTAGGTATTGTTTATTTGGCAGAAGGGGAGTTGCGAAGTGCTATTACAGCTTTTAAAAAAGCACTCGAATTGAATCGTAACTATCGTATTGGTCTAGCAAACCTTGGATCTATTTATTTAGAGTTTGGAGATTACGAGCGGGCGGTAGCTCCGTTAGAAGAAGGTTACTCACTCATTAAATCAGATATTCGAAAGAATGGGGCGGAAGCGGTAGAGATTGCGAATAACTATGCTGTGGCTCTTGCCGGTGTTGGTAATGGAAAAGAAGCCAAACAGATTTATGAAAAGATACTCGATTCAGACTCGCGAAATATTGGTGTGCTTCTCAATTACGCAACTCTTTTAACAAAGACATTGAAAATAAAGTCAGAAGCCAGAAAAGCAATAAGCAGACTTAAGTTTGTATCAGATAGTGCAAAGTACAATAAAAAAGCGGAAGAGTTAGATAAATTTTTAGAAAGTTTACCAGACTAAAAGAATTGGGGACTTGCTGTTATGCGAATAAAGTATAAACTAGGATTTAAGTGGTTGAGTTTTTTAGGTATTTTTTCTGCCCTTGTTTTAGGGA
The DNA here is from genome assembly GCA_020435085.1 of Bdellovibrionales bacterium. Lineage (GTDB taxonomy): Bacteria > Bdellovibrionota > Bdellovibrionia > Bdellovibrionales > UBA1609 > JABSOQ01. The sequence goes on from JAGRAB010000397.1 coordinate 1,116, forward strand.
GTGCCAGTGAGGCTCAGCAAAATAAAAAACGAAAAGCCACGATTGATTTTGAGGATGAACTGATTGAAGGGGAAGTTAAAAAACCAGAATTTATTTGGCTTATGCAAAAGAAACAGTTCAACTTCAAAAAATTAATTAAGTTAAGAAATGATTTCCTTCCCGAAATGAGAAGAACTTCTGAGGAATTGAGACATACCGGGAGTAAAGATTGAAACAGCCAGTCGTTCTACGCATCTTTTTTAATGAAAAATTAGAAGGCGTAAAACAGTTTGTTGATGCGCAAATCGTTATTGGACGAAATGCGGATGTACAAGTCGACCTTCAAGAAGAAGGTGTTTCTCCACTTCATGCCCTTATCGAGGAGCGTGATAATGGGTACTATATTTCAGACTTAGGTTCTCAAACCGGAACTTTATTGAATGGACAAAAAGTTCTTGATGAAGCGATTCAATCAGGCGATGAAATAAAAATTGGATCTTATAAAATACAATTTTTTGTGGGGATTCCAAAACCTGTGACTCCGCCAACTCCTGTGAAGCCCACGCCAGCCCCACAGCCATCGGTCCCTCCTGTTCAAGCACCAGTTCCAACACCGACGCCTAAGTTTACTCCTGTACAGCCACTTCTTAAAACAGAACCACAAGTTGCGAAAAAGGCGACACCACCTCCGTTGGCTTCCAATGATGATACTGAGAAAATAGAAACACCAGCTCCTACACCAAAAATCCCAAAAGAGTCAGTAAGTTCAGGTAGTACAAAACCTGATCGGCGGCAGGAGTCCTTAAAGTCTTTTCAAGCACCAGTGAAGCCAAGTAAAAAAACTTTTGCACCAGTTTCTATAAAAGCAGCAGATGAAATTTTAAAACCTGGTAAGGGAACTGTTATTGAAGTTTCTGTGGCTTGGAAGGAAAGAATTATCCAAACACATCACTTTAACGAAAAAGGTGTTGTTACTATAGGAAGTTCAGAAAAAAGTAATATTACGGTTCCAATATTAGCAGGTGTCAGTGCGTATCCACTTCTTGAAATTGAAAGTCTGGTGAATATCAATATTGCTCCCAATACTCCAGGAGAGCTTATTACTGAAAATGGACAGCGAACGAGTTTTGCTGATCTTGCAAGGCAAAATCGTTTTTCGTCTAATGAGGCCGGACATCAAATAACTCTCGGCCAAGGTGAAATGGTAAGAGTGGGTTTTCAGGGTGATCTCATTAATGTTTATGTGAGATATGTTCCGGAAACACCAAAACCTCTCGTTGCTCCATTCTTAGATTTAACAACAACTGAAATTACTGGAATTGCACTTGCTATTCTTGTTTCAGCGATTTTTGGTATTTACATGTTTCTTTACGCGCCTTCAAATTTGAATGATGAAAATCGTTTGGAAGAACCAATTCGAAAAGCGACGGTCACATTCCGTCCTCCGCGCAAACGGATTGTAGAAATGGCACAAAAAGAAGAAAAGCCGCCAGAAGAAAAAAAGGTTGTAAAAGTTGTTGAGAAACAAAAGCAGACAAAAACACCAAGTGTGGATAAGGCGGGAACACCTGGAAAAGCAGGAGAAGTGGCTCCGAAAAAGACAAATGAAAAGAAAAAGCAAGTGACTTCAGCAAGACCTGGTGGAGCCATTAAAACGAGCCCTAAAAAAGGTGCCAATATGAAAAGCCGAAAACCAGATCCTACAAAGGTAGGGCTCTTAAGTGTTTTTGGATCTAGAGGGGCTCAATCAAAATTAGATAAGGCATTTTCTGGCTCAGGAGAGCTGCAAGGGATGGCCGATCAAGCGACTGGTTATGCTGGGGATAACGAGAATCGAGCTGGTGATACCTTAGGGTCAAAAATTAAAAATACAGGTGCTGGAGGAAAAGGCGAGCAAACTGTAGGGATTTCTGGTGTGGGTACCAAAGGAAAGGGAACTGGCAATTATGGTCAAGGCACAGGTGGCATTGGTACAAAAGGTAATGTTGAAATCAATGTGGGTGGGCAAGAAGCAGAGTTTGTTGGGTCTATGGATCGCGAAGCCATTCGACGAGTGATCCTTAATAATATTCGTGCCATCCGTTCTTGTTATGAAAGAGAACTTCAGCGTCGTCCCGATATGTACGGGAAATTGGTGCTGCA
>JAGRAB010000398.1 GCA_020435085.1 Bdellovibrionales bacterium
GTTGGAAATTTAGAGGCTCGAAAAAATGTGATAGGGCTTTTGAAGGCATTTGAAATTTTTTGTCAGGAGTCTTCAGAAAAAAACATTAAGCTTTATATTATCGGAAAAGAGGGGTTTGGGGCGCGAGAGATAAAAGAGTTTTATCAATCGATGACTCATCAATCGAGAGTGAAATTTTTGGGTTTTGTTACCAATAATGAGTTAAAAGAATTTTATCAATCGGCTTTGGCATTAGTTTACCCCTCTTTTTATGAGGGGTTTGGAATTCCTCTTCTGGAAGCTATGATTCATCAATGTCCCATTATTACATCTCATCGAACGTCAACAAAAGAAATTGCAGGTGACGCTGCCTTACTTGTGGACCCTTTTCGATCAGAAGACATTGCTGCCGCAATGGTACGACTGGTAAGTGATGTCAATATTGTCGATCAACTCAAGCGGCAAGGGGCCTTGCGTGTAAAAAAATTTACTTGGGAACAATGTGCCCAAAAAACATTGAATATTTATGAGCAAGTAGGAAGCTCGGTTTGATCGTTATGTGATTTTTTAAAAAAAGTGACGCAGAAAGCATATTTTTCGAAAGATTGTGCTCTTTTTAAAAATAAAACATAATCAAAATTCTAACAAGGAGGTTGTGAGTGAGAGTTTTGGCAAAATTAATATTTTTGGGACCGCTTCTTATCTTTTTTCCTCTCACTGGGTGTGTTTCATCAGGGAAATACCAAAAGCTCGAAGCCGAACATAATGCGGCAGTTGATCAAATGAATGTTTTAAAAGACAATGCAGAAAAGTCAAAAACTCAAATTAGTGAATTAGAGACATTGAATTCTCAATTAGAGCGTCAGTTAGGAAAAGCTTCTGATGACAAAGAGAGTATGCGTGCCAGCATTACACAAATGAAGCAAGCCCTTAAAGAAATGTCAGAGAGAAAGCGGGAAACAGAAAAACGAATGGCAGAGTTTCGGGAGCTTGTTCGAAGGTTGCAGTCATTGACAAAATCAGGACAACTGACCATTAAAATTGTTGACGGCCGCATGGTTGTAGCTCTTCCTGGCGATGTTTTATTTCGTTCAGGTTCTGCAAAGCTATCAGATGCAGGTCAGAGCACAATTCAACAAGTGACTCAAATTTTGAAAGATATCAATTCAAGAAACTTTCAAGTCGAAGGACACACAGATAATGTACCCATAAAGACAGCTCAATTTCCATCCAACTGGGAGCTGGCTTCTCAGCGAGCAACAAATGTGGTTCGAGAAATGTTGACTGCAGGAATGCCACAAGAACGTATTAGTGTCGCCAGTTTTGCGGAGACCCGTCCAGTAGCATCGAATGATACCGCAGAGGGCCGGCAACTCAATCGTCGAATTGAAATTGTTCTGGTTCCTGATATGTCGGCGTTGCCGGGTTATGATGAGCTAACAAAGATGGCTGAGGATTCAAAGCCAAAAGAAAACTAGAAATTTTTCTGCGAGTTGATCTGTAGAAAGAATCCACTTTGTTGATTTTCAGTTGTAGATTGCCCGCCAACTCGCATGCGAAGAGGGATTTGATGAATAGCAAGTCCTTCAATTTCAATACCATATTGCCAATCGGTAAAATGGTCATCAATGCGAGCCGTGGTCTCTAAGTCGTAATAGGCACCCTCTATATAAATAGCAGATCTCCGTACTGAAAGAGGGAAGCGCGGAAAATAATAAGGAGTCTCAAAAGGCCGTTTATAGGTACCAATAATAGACCTTATTCTTTTTATATCGACGGTATCTTCGGGGAAGAGCCGTTCTGTTTGAATAAGATTTTTTGATAAACTACTTGGTAAGTATCGCAATTGAATATTTTCTTCCTGGCCAACACCTTCGGTGTATTTTAAGCGAAGGTAATTTTGCCAGCCTAAATCACCACTTGCAGTGAGAGAGCCCAGAACAATGGTATCATCTTTTTCAATATCAGAATTGGAAGAGATGTTTTGTTGTTGAATAGAAAAACGAAAGAGGCGATAGGGTTCATAGGCCAAGGGGTAATTTTGTAAGTAGGTGATTTGAGCTTGATGAGTGAGTTCGATACTTTCGCTATACTGGTTGTTTAACCTATCACGTTTTTCATAAGCTATATTAGAATCCCAAGCTCCTTGCCATCGTCTCCATACAAAAAGAGGTGCCGTAAACCCTAAAAAAGCGGATTGGTCATAATAAAAGAGAGCGTCTTTGTCGTCACTGGAAATAGAATTGCGATCTTCATTATAAATATAACCAATATAAGGACTGATAATATGCTGATTATATTGATAAGAAAAACCAACTAAATTGGAATCAAAAATTCTTTGATAGCCCAATGTCAGCGAATTATAAAATAAAGGATCAATAAATTGTGACTGAATAAAACCACTAA